>CBRGOK010000044.1:0-12197 GCA_967798035.1 uncultured bacterium | reverse complement strand
GGCGCCGGTTCCGGGTGCCACGGTCGGGCTGCGCCTCGTGTCGGGACGCTTTGGACGCCATGGCCGGATAGGTTCGTCGGACCTCAGCGGGCGGACGGACGGGAGGGGCGAGTTCCGGATCGGGCCCCTCCTGCGCGGCCTCGAGAAGGGTGAGCTGGAGGTCGAGGCTCCGGAATGCGTCGTCCGCCGTGTGGATCTCGTCTTCGGCGACCTCGGCTCTCCGCCGACGGTCGCGGTGTCCGTCGTGAGGGAATGTCGCGTCCTCGGACGGGTCGTGTGTGTGGACGGCTCCCCCGCTCCGGGCGTGTTCGTCGATACCGACCCCCGACTCGACTCGACGTGGACGGGGTGCGAGATCCCCGTCCATCGCACGACCGCAGACGGCCGATTCTTGGTGGTGGGGCTTCCCTCGGACATCCCCATCCGGGTACGGGCGACCGCGCGCTCCGCGGAACGGGATCCATGCTTCTCGGCTTCGGAGATCATCCCGCACGATCTCTGGCGCGTGGCTGAGACCGTCGTCTCCGGGGGCCCCGGGGAGACGATCGACATCGGCGACATGGTGCTCTCGGGGTTGGTCCCGGCCTCCAAGAGGGCTCCCCGCGCCGAGCCTGCTCCGGACGTCGCTCCGTCCTCCGGTCCCGTTCCTCGTTAGGGGGTCGAGTTCCCAGGTCCGTGCCGGCCGCCGTGGGCGCGGACCTACGGTTCCCGGGACGACCCGGTTACGATCGCCTTCCCCGCCCCGCCCGGCCCTCGCCCGAGGATTCTCCATGACGCTCCTCCTCCTCGCCCTCGCCGGTCTCCCTGCCGCGAGTCCGCAGGACGCGCCGAAGATCGACGTCGTCAAGCACACGCTGAAGAACGGGCTGCGCCTGCTCGTCGTCGAGCGGCCCGACTCCCCGACGGTGTCGACGCAGATGCGGTTCCTCGTCGGCGGGGTCGACGACCCGAAGGGGCAGACCGGGATCGCCCACCTCCTCGAGCACATGATGTTCAAGGGGTCGGAGACGATGGGGATCGCCGACCGGGAGAAGGAGAAGCCGCTCCTCGACCGGCTCGACGAGCTCTGGACTTCCCTCGACGCGGAGGCGGAGCGGCAGCGCTCCCCCTTCGCGGAGGCCAACCCCGCGGCGCTCCAGGCGATCAAGGACGAGATCGAGAAGGTGACGGCCGAGCACCGCAAGCTCGTCGTCAAGGACGAGCTCTGGCAGGCCTACCAGCGGGTCGGGGGGCAGCGGCTGAACGCCTCGACGAACCAGGACTCGACCCAGTACTACGTCGACCTCCCGAAGAACCAGCTCGAGATGTGGGCCTACTTCGAGGCCGACCGCCTCGCGAACCCCGTCTTCCGCGAGTTCTACTCGGAGCGGGACGTCGTCCACGAGGAGCGGCGCCTGCGGACGGACACCGTGCCCCAGTCGAAGTTCCGGGAGGCGCTGGAGACGCTCTCCCACGCCGCGCACCCCTACCGCAACCCCGTCGTCGGCTGGCCGACCGACATCGACGGGATGAGCCGCGCGGAGGTCCTCGAGTACTTCAAGACCTTCTACGCCCCGAACAACTGCATCATCGCGCTGGTCGGCGACGTCAAGGCGGCCGACGCGATCGCCCTCGTCGAGAGGTACTTCGGGTCGATCCCGAGCAAGCCCCAGCCGCGCCGGCGGATCACGGAGGAGCCTCCGATGGAGGGGGAGCGACGCCTGAAGATGAAGCTCGACGCCGCCCCGCAGGTCGCGATCTCCTGGCCGACCGTGGCGACAGGACATCCCGACGCGCCGGCCCTGTCGGTCGCGGCGCGGGTCCTCACCGGGACGGGGGGAGGCGGGTTCGGCGGAGGCCGCTTCGGGGGCGGAGGCGGCGGCGGCACCGGCCGCCTCTTCAAGTGCCTCGTCGCGCCGCCGGAGGGGCGGGGGATCGCGATCAACGCCTTCGCGATGCACCGCGGGGGCCGCTACCCGGGCGCCTTCGCCGCCTCGGCGACGCCCGTCCCCGGGCAGGACCTCGCCGAGCTGGAGGAGGCGCTCCTCGCGGAGGTCGAGCGCCTCGCGAAGGAGCCGCCGACGGAGGAGGAGCTCGCGAGGGTGCGCAACGCCCTCGACGCGGGCTGGGTGCGCTCGCTCGAGTCGAACCCCGGGATCGCCGGGGCGATCCTCGAGGCCGAGGCGCTCGCCGGGAACTGGAAGTGGTGGCTCCAGGAGCGCGAGCTGACGAAGGAGGTCGGCGCGCAGGACGTGAAGCGGGTCGTCGAGACCTACCTCTCGCGCGACGCCCGGTGCGTCGGGTGGCTCGAGGGGACGCGAGCGCCCGGCGGCCCGCAGGGCCGCGGAGCCCGGCCGACCGAGGCGGGCGCCCCCGGTGGGCGCGGAGGTGTCCGGTGAAGCGCGCTCGGATCCCGTTCGCCCTCGTCGCGCTCCTCGCGTCCGGAGTTTCCGCGCAGGAGGACGCTCACGGCCGCGGTCTCGCCCCCGGGCGCGGCGACCTCCACTCGAAGGGGTGGGACGCCGCGATGAAGCTCAAGGGGGCGCCGATCCCGCCACGGTTCCCCGAGATCGGGAAGGACGCGCGGCGGATCGCGCTCGACAACGGCCTGGTCCTCTTCGCCCGCGAGGACCGACGGCTCCCCCTCGTCCAGTTCGAGGCGCTCGTGCGCGTCGGGGAGCGCTACGAGAGGCCCGAGGAGTACGGGGTCGCGGGGTTCCTCGGGACGATGCTCCGGACGGGCGGGACGGAGAAGTGGAAGCCCCAGGACCTCGACGACCGCCTCGCCTTCCTCGCGGCGAACCTGAGCGTGGGGATCGGGGAGGACTCGGGGACGGTCTCGATCGATCTCCTCTCGAAGGACGCGGAGGAGGGGCTCGCGATCTTCGCCGAGGTGATCCGGCGCCCGGCCTTCGACGAGAGGCGCCTCGAGCTCGCCAAGCGCCGCTCGATGAACGGGATCCTCCACCGCAACGACAACCCGGGCCAGATCCTCGGCCGCGAGCTGAACGCCCTCTTCTACCCCGAGGAGCACCCCTCGGGGCGCTCGATGACGCCGAAGCGGCTCGCCGACGCGACGGGCGAGAGGATCCGGGCGTTCTACACCCGACACTTCCGGCCGGAGAACGTCCGGATCGCGCTCGTCGGCGACTTCGACGAGAAGGGGATGGTCGAGAAGGTCCGCGCCGCCTTCGGCGACTGGCCGAAGGGGGGCGAGCCGATCGCGCCGCCGACCAAGTTCGAGGCGAAGCCGAAGCCGGGCGTCTTCCTCGTCGCCAAGGACCTCAACCAGTCCTCGATCTCCGTCGCCCACCCGGGGATCGACCGGGACAACCCCGACCGGCATGCCGTCGCCCTGATGAACGCGATCCTCGGCGGGGGCTCGTTCTCCTCGCGGATCACGGAGCGGGTGCGGTCCGACGAGGGGCTCGCCTACTCCGCCCGCTCCTCGTATCCGACCGGCGGGCGGGAGCCCGACCTCTTCCAGGCGACCGTGCAGACGAAGACGGCGACGACGGGCCGCGCCGTGATCCTCCTCGAGGAGGAGATCCGGAAGATGCAGGCGGGGCCGATCTCGAAGAACGAGTTCGACACCGCGAAGGAGTCGGCGCTCTACGGGATGGTCTTCCGCAACGACCGCCCGCTCGAGGCGGTGCGGCGCCTCATGCGGCTCGAGTTCGACGGGCTGCCGGCCGACCGCGACCGGCGCGACTTCGAGGGGGTCTCGGCGGTCACGCCCGAGGCGGTCGTCGCGGCGGCGAAGCGCCACCTCCACCCCGAGGCCCTCACGATCTTCGTCGTCGGGGACGGGAAGGCGATCGAGGCCGACCTCGCCGCGCGCGGCAAGCTCTCGCGGGTGACGCCCGCGGAGTACGACACCGCCTCGTTCCGCGAGGCGGGCTTCGGTCCGTCCCGATAGGGGCCGCTAGGGGGAGACTCCCCCCTACGGGAGGAGCGTCACGGAGAAGCCGTCCGCCGAGGTCAGCTCCCCCGTGACCGGGTGGAGGAGGGCGTTGGCGACGTAGAAGGTCGCCCCGATCACGGCGGGGTCGTTGGGGATCGTGAACGTAGCCGAGATGCACGACGTCGGAGGCAGGGTCGCGATGAGGAGCGGGGCGGCCGGCATCCCGATCGGGATCGCGAGGGGCCCCGAGGGGGTCGGGATCACGGTCGGGCCGGGGCTGGTGGAGATGGCGAGGCACCCGAAGCACCCCGTTCCTCCGCACATCACGAACTGGACGGGGCAGCCGAGACAGGGGGTCCCCACCATCCAGTTCCCCGGCTCGCAGCCGGGAGTCACCGACATCGAGCCGCTCGCGCTGGAGAACCCTCCCGACTTGAACTTCCCGACCACGTTGACGTTGAAGTTCCCGGGCGGGATGTGGGAGAAGGAGCTGGAGTAGGACTTCGCGCCGACGCCCGTCGCCGGAGGCCCCCCGGCCTGGAAGGTGAAGGTCACCGGCCCGAAGACGTAGGTTCCGGCAGGCGCGTCGATCGTGTCGGCGAGGGCGTTCGCGATCCCGCCAGGGGTTTCGGTGAGCTGGTCGAGCTTCGAGTTGAAGGCGCAGAATCCGGGGGCGGTGTTGTCGTTCTGCCCGTCGTTGAGGTCGGGGTCGAAGCCGAGGCTGAAGCCCGGGTCCGCCCCCCCCTCCTCCGTCGACTGGGAGAGGAGGGTGAGCCCCGTCGCGGCAAAGGCGGGGACGTTGAAGTAGATCTCGGCGAGGAGGGGGTTCGGGACCCCGGCGGTGACGGGGGAGGTGTTCGTCACCGTGAGGGTGACGATCTTCGTGACGTCGTCGTAGGCGAAGTCGAAGGTCGCGGTCGCCTGCGTGACCCCGTCGCAGAGAGTGGGGGGGTTCGAGGTCCCGCAGGAGGAGAGCCCTCCCGGACCCCCGATCGACTTCGTCGTCGTCGTCACTCCGGCGGAGGCGACCGTCGCCAGCGCTCCGCCCACGAACCCTGCCATCACCCTTCGCATGAGATCTCTCCTGGCCGCCCGGAACTCTCGTGCCCCGCCCCCTACCGGTGGGCGGGAGTTGCGGGGAAGGACGCTATCCGGGGAACCGCGATTCGGCCAGGGGAATCGGGCCCCGCGGCGGGGTTAGGAAATCGGTTTTCTACCCCGGCTTCCAGGGGGACCCGGCGAGGCGGGCGTAGCGGCGCAGCGCCTCCTCGACCTCGGGCGCGCCGGGGTCGGGCGTCGACCAGCGGCCGAGGAACCGGGCGTAGGCCTCGGTCGACCTCGACTTGTCCCCCCTCTCCTCGAGGCAGCGCGCCTCGTCGTACGCGGAGCGGATCTGGGCGGGCTGCAGGGCTCCGGCCCCGAGGAGGAACCAGCCGGAGGTCCGGCCGAGGCGCCCGAGGAGGGCCTCCGCCTCCGGGAAGCTCCCCGCCTCGAGGTGGGCGCGGGCGGCCCGCTCGACGAGGAACCCGGCGAGAAGGGCGACCTCGACGCTCTCGGCCTTCCCCGGCTCCGGGGCCGCGGCCGCGAACCGGGCGAGCGCCTCCGCGGTCGAGCCCTTCGCGAGGAGGACCTCTCCCTGCGCCCACTCGGCGAGGCGGCGCACGGAGGGGATCGCCTGCACCGGGGGAGGGAGCCCGGAGAGGATCGGCTCCGCCTCCTGCAGGCTCCCCTTCCGGGCGAGCCAGCCCGCGCGCAAGAGCGCGGTCCAGGGGTCCTGAGTTCCCGCGGCGGGCGGCTCCACCCCCGCCTCGAGATGGAGGAGCGCGAGGCGATGGCCCCGGATCCGGTTCCCCCCACCGGGGAGCCGCTCGACTTCCCGGCGAAGGATCTCCCGGACCTCCTCGAATCGGCCGAGGGCGAGGAGCGCCTTCGCCCGCTCGAAGAGGAAGTCCTCGGCGTCGTCCTCCCAGCCGAGGCGGGCGAGCCGCTCGGCGAGCGCGGCGTCCCCGAGGCCGAAGGCGACCTCGATCGCCACCGTCCGGTCCCAGTGGTCTCGGGGCTCGGTCCCCCGGCGCTCGGCGAGCTCCCGCGCCTCCGCGTCGCGCCCGAGGTAGAGGAGGGCCTGGAGTCCCCAGCTCGACTCCGAGGCATGGCTGGCGAGGGCCTCCGCCGCCTTCCGCGCGAGGTCGAAGCGGCCGGCCCAGGTCGCCGCCTGGAGGAGGTGCTGGTGGGCGGGACCGTACTCGGGGTCGACGGCGAGGAGCGCCTCGCAGGCCTCGACGGCCTGCGCCGCGCTCCCCTCGAAGGCGTCGTGGTAGGCGACCTCCATCCAGACCTCGAGCGAGTCCTTGTCGCGGGGGTTCCCCTGGCCGAGCCGCCGAGCGCGCTCGACCTTGCCGAAGTCGCCCGGCTTCGTCGGGTCCCGCGCGGAGAGGAGGACCTCGAGGATGAGGCGGGCCTTCTCCTGGTCGACCTCCTTGAGCCGCAGCGGCTCCCGCAGCGCCTTGCGGTAGGACTCCCCGCACCGTCGCATCGCCTCCGCCCCCCCCATCCACCCGAAGGCGCGGGCCCGGTGGAAGTGGGCGAGCGCGAAGTCGGGGTCCTCCTCCAGCGCCGCGCGGAAGTGGCGCTCCGCTCCCGGGGCGTCGAGCCGCTCCATCGAGGCGAGCCCGTCGGCGAACTCCTGGAGGGCGAGGGAGGCGCCGGAGAGGGTGGCGAGCGCGGGCCGGGCCTTCTCCGAGGAGACCCCGAGCGAGGCGAGGACCTGCCCGGCGATCGTCTCGACCGCCTCGCGGACCTCCTGGAGGCGCACGCGGGGGACGCGGGGGCTCGCGCGGACCTTCCCGTCGAGGGTCCTGAGCTCGCAGTGGAGCGCGAACCCCGTCTGCCCCGGGACGATCGTCCCGGAGACGATCAGGCTCGCGCCGGCCGCCCGCGCGACGTCCGTCCCGTTCTCCGAGTCGAGCGCCTCGATCCCCGTCTTCCTCGCCAGGTCCTTCAGGAACGTCGGGGAGAGGATCTCGACGGCCGGGCACTCCAGCGCCTCGGGGAGGGAGTAGAGGATGGTCTGCTTGATCTTCTCGGCGTCCGCGTCGGGCTCGAGGACCTTGAGGGGGAGGATCGCGAGGAGGGGCCTCCCCGGCGGCGTCGAGGGGCCCGGTCCTCCCCTGCGGAGGAAGAGGAGGAGGGCGAGGCCGAGGGCGACCGTCCCGATCGCGGCCACCGCGACCTTCGCCCTCGGCGGGACGGATCGTCCCGGCGCGGGCGCAGCCGCGGGCGCCGGCCGCGCCACGACCGTCTGCGAGATCTTGAGCCCGCGCAGCTCGGCGAGGAGCTCGTCGGCCGACTGGAAGCGCTTCTCCGGATCCTTCACGAGGAGCCGGGTGATCGTGGAGGCGAGGTCCGCGCCCGCCCCCGGATTCGATCGGTCGGCGGGGGGGGGATCCGCCTGGAAGACCGCCTCCATCACCTCGCCGAGCGTCTCCCCGCGGAACGGCCGGTCCCCGGTGGCGAGCTGGTAGAGCGTGACGCCGAGCGAGAAGAGGTCGCTCCGCCCGTCGACCTTCCTCCCCCGCATCTGCTCGGGGGACATGTAGTAGGGGGTCCCCATCACGCTCCCGCTCGCCGTGAGGCCCGGGGAGGTCGAGTCGAGGCTCTCCGTCGGCCGGGAGAGCCCGAAGTCGAGGATCTTCACCCTCCCCCGCGGGTCGATCATGACGTTGGCGGGCTTGAGGTCGCGGTGGACGACGCCCGTCCGGTGGGCCTCGGCGAGTCCCTCGGCGATCGGGATGGCGAGGTCGAGGAGCTCCTCGCGCGCCAGGCCCCCGGCCCGGACCCTCGCTTCGAGGGTCTCCCCCGGACGAGCTCCATCGCGAAGAAGATCACCCCGTCGACCTCGTCGGCGGAGTAGACGGTCGCGATGTTCGGGTGGGAGAGGAGGGAGGTGAGGCGGGCCTCCCGGAGGAAGCGCTCCTTGCGCTCGGGATCGGCGACGAAGGAGGGGTGGAGGACCTTGATCGCGACCTCGCGCCCGAGCTTCTCGTCGCGGGCGCGGTAGACCTCCCCCATCGCCCCCGCGCCGAGGCGCTCGAGGACGGTGTAGTGGGAGAGTTGGCGGCCGATCATCCTCTCGCCCCCTGAAGGACCTCCGAGAGCGATTGCAGAGGACGCCCCGCGAGTTCGAGACGATCAGCGATCGCCCGAGGCGGGGGAGGGGACGCCGGAGTTCCCGTCGGCGCTCCGCCCGAGGACCCGGTCGAGGAAGGCGACGACCTTCGGGTAGGCGTCGAGGCGGTTCTTGAGCTTCGTGAGGCCGTGCCCCTCGTCCTCGTACCGGAGGAACTCGACGGTCCGGCCCCGGTCGCGAAGCGCCTGGACGATCTGCTCCGCTTCCCCGATCGGGACGCGGCGGTCGTTCGCCCCGTGCACGACCATCAGCGGGCAGGCGATCCGGTCGACCTTGTGGATGGGGGAGATCGAGACGAGGAAGTCGCGGTCGACCTCCGGGTCCCCGTACTCCGAGGCCCGGTTCGCGCGCCGCTCGGCTCCGGTCTTCTCGAGGAAGGTGAGGAAGTTCGCGATCCCGACGAAGTCGACGCCGGCCGCCCAGAGGTCGGGGTTCTCGGTGAGGGAGGCGAGCACCATGAAGCCGCCGTAGGACCCCCCGTACGCGGCGATCTTGCCGGGGTCGACGACGCCGGACTGCCGCAGCCACTCGACGCCCGCGGCGCCGTCGCGCACCGAATCCTCCCTCCCGCGCACGTCGTCCAGGTGGGTGAAGGTCCGGCCGTAGCCGGTCGAGCCGCGGACGTTCGGGAGGAAGACGGCGTAGCCGTTGTGGACGAGGTACTGGGCGATCGCGTCGAAGGTCGGCCGCGACTGCCCCTCCGGTCCCCCGTGGAACAGCACCACGCAGGGGACCTTCTCGCCCGGCTTCAGGTCCTGCGGCCGGTAGAAGAGCGCGGGGATGCGGCGGCCGTCGAAGGTCTCGTACCGGACGAACTGGGGGGAGGCGAGATCCGCGCGCGGGATCCCCCCCCGCGGCGACCGCGTCGCCTGGCGCAGGACGCCCGTGCCGACGTCGTAGATCCAGACGTCGCCGTTGTCGCGGGGGCCGGAGAAGTTGAGGGCGAGCGCCCTCCCGTCGCGGGAGAAGGTGCCGGCCCCGGCGGTCCCGGGCTCGAAGGGGACCTTCCGCTCCGAGCCGTCCGCGAGCGAGCGGATCGTCACCTCGCTCCGCCCCTCGACGTTCGTCGAGTAGGCGAGGAAGCGGCCGTCGGGGGAGGCCTCGACCCCCTCGACGTCCCACTGCGGCTCCGCGAGCGGCGCCCATCTCTTCGTCTCGAGCTCGAGGCGAAGCAGCGCGCTGAACTCTCGGCCGGAGTTCGTGACGACGAAGAGGGATTTGCCGTCGTGGGACCACTCCCCCGCGTGGACCGCCCGTCCCTCGTGGGGCGTCAGGTGCTCCTTTGCCCCCGTCACGAGGTCGAGGAGGAAGAGGTCGTCGTCGAGGCTCGCGTTGCTCCGGCTGAGGAGGAGCCGCTTCCCGTCCGGCGAGAAGCCCGCCGCGCCGACGAGGGCGTCCTCCTCGAGGACGCAGCGGCTCTCCCCCGTCGCAACGTCGCAGACGTAGACGTCGAAGAAGGCGGTCTTCCGCCGGTTGCTCGAGAAGGCGATCTGCTTCCCGTCCCTCGACCAGCCGCCGAAGCGGTTCATGGCGTCCGGACGGTGGGTCAGGTCGCGGACGACGGAGCCGTCGGGGGAGACGACGTAGATCTGGCCCCGCTCGTTCCCTCCGGTGTCCATCTCGAAGGCGATCCACTCCCCCGTCGGCGACCACTCGTGGCCGAGGATGCGCTCCTCGAAGAACGTCACCTGCTCCGGCCACCCTCCCTCGACCGGGGCCTTCCAGATCTGGGCGACGCCGGTGAGGTTCGACCGGAAGGCGATCCAGCGCCCGTCCCTGGAGAAGGACCCGCCCGCCGCGCTCTTGGTCTGCAGGAACCGCTCGATCCCGTAGGTCGCGCGGTCGGAGGCCCCCGCTCCGCCGCCGGCGAGGAGGACTCCGAGGGGGAGGAGGAGGGCCCGTAGGTGGAATTCTCTCATCGAACAGCTTCTCGAGGGTCGCAGGTTTGAGGCTAACCGGGAGCCGGCCCCGGGGCGAGGAGGGGAGCCGGGGACACCCGCTCCGGCCACCGCCTCCGGTCCAGCGACGCCGCCGTCGTCGGCCTCGGGCGTAACCCGCTTCTCTCCCAGCGGGTTCCGGCCGAGAACCGCCCCCTCGCTCCCCTCCTCCGGCCGCGGGTGTCAGGCCGGGTGCGCGGATCGGCCGATGACGGGGTCGCGAAGGAGGGTGTCGCCCGGGAGAGCCGGATGAACTGGAGACAACGGCGTGTCCTGATCGGGGCGTTCGCGGCGCTCGGAGTGTTGTGGGCCGACGCGTTCTACGGACTCCTCCGGACCGGCATCCAGGTGATGGAGGGAGGGGGCGGCCGCTTCGCGATCGAGGACGTGCGATTCCTCGCGCCCCGCAATTCGGCGAACTTCACCCTCCTCCTATCCCTCGGTCCCATCCTCGTCGCGATCGCGGCGGGGTCCTTCTGGATCGTCCGTTCCAGGAACGCGGCCGAGCCTACCGGCGATCCGGCGTCGTCCCTCCCGCAGGAGAATCCGGTCGCGACGTGGGATGGCCGCTCGAAGTTCCCGGGCGCCCCGGAAGGCCAGACGGAGGAGACCGGGAAGACCCGTCGGGCACCCGGCCCGCCGCTGAGGCTCCAGGACCTCGCCCTCCTCGCGAACCGTCCGGGCCCCGGAGCGGGGAAGGGCCAGGGGAATGCCGGCGAGAAGACGCCGGGCGCCGCTGCCCCCGAGGGCGGCCTGGCGGCCGGCCGCACCTTCGATTCGCCCGCGAAGCCCGATCCTCTCGGACTCCTCGACGATCCCTTCGTCGCCGCGGCGGCGGGGATCCCGGAGAAGAAGCCCGCGGCGCTCCCGGAGGCGAAAGGCCGGGCCGCGGTCAAGGACGCGAAGAAGCCGCGGGCGGGGAACCGCCCGCCCGATCCGGAGCCCGCCGGGCCTCCCGCTTCGACCGGAAAGCCGAAGACCGGGAAGTAGATTCTGGCGCAGGGGCCTTCGGTCTAGTTCCTCGCCGATTCGCGAGGATTGGTGGGTGGGGCCGGGATTGAACCGGCGACCCCGTGATTTTCAGTCACGTGCTCTACCAGCTGAGCTACCCACCCACAGGCGGGGGGGAAGGACGCTAGCGACACGGGAGGAGTGCGTCAACGAAGGGCGAGCGCGGCCTCGACGTCCGCCCGGATCGCGGCGCGCAGCTCGTCGGCGGAGGCGAACTTCTTCTCGTCGCGGAGCCTCGCCAGGAACTCGACCTCGACCGTCAAGCCGTAGAGGTCTCCCGCGTAGCCCGGGAGGTGGACCTCGACCTTGTCCTGGGACCCGGAGACGAGGGGGTTCGGGGTCAGCTTGAGCGGGGGGAGGCACCTGAGACTCGAACCAGGGTCGAGGCCCTCCAGGAGTCGAACAGCGTCGATGGGACGAGGGACGGGCGGAACTTCGCCCTGCTGGACCGGGTGGGCGACGAGGTTCTCGCGCGCCCATGGCGGTCCGGCCTCGGACCGCGCGACCCGACCATCCGCCTAACGTCCCGCCCCCCCGGCGGCCGATGATCGGGTGCGCCACCGACGGAGGCCCAGAGTGTCGAACTCGCGAACGAGCATTCCGGTCCCCTTCGAGGGGGCGGACGGTGCATGCGAGGCGTTCCTGAGGCTCGGCGAAGAGGCGGGAGTCGAGGAGAAGAGGAAGGCCCTCGCATCGGCGATGAGGGAATTCGCGTTCGGGATGGCGAGGTTCGCCGACTCCCTCGACCCGGGGCCGGTGCACACCCCGAAGCACTGGGACTTCCACAGCATCGTTGAGCTCTTCGATCGGACGGTGCAGGAGGTCCTCACGACCGAGGAGAAAAAGAGGGGTTGGCAGACGATGGAGCCTCCCACCCCGCACGCGGCATCTCGCGGGGGAGACTAGACGCGCGGCCCCTCCGCCGCGACGTCGACCCCGAACGAGCGGTAGAGCCCGCGGAGGATCCCGTCGGAGACCTCGGCGGCCGGGGTGGTGCGCCCGGCGGGCCCCCTCCACCTACAGCGGCGCTTCGACCAGCTCGAGACCGCCATCGGCGGAGATTGACCGGGACACCACCGCTCTCGCCCTTCCAGCCTCCCTTGCCGCAGGAGAGGAAGGCGTCAGCGAAGGGCGAGCGCGGCCTCGACGTCCGCCCGGATCGCGGCGCGCAGCTCGTCGG
>CBRGOK010000043.1:0-12379 GCA_967798035.1 uncultured bacterium | reverse complement strand
CGGCGAAGGGGCCGGGCGCGCTGATGCTCGGGGCGCCGCCGCTCCAGCCGAGGACGGGGAGGCAGCCGCCCGACCCGGGACACGGGGCCGGAGGCGTCATCCGGGCGAGCCCCGGCACGGAGGCGACCGCGACGGAGACGTTGTCGACCGACCACCCGTCGGTCGCGTTGTTGAGCCCGTCGACCGTGTTGACCCGGAAACGGATCTGGCCACCCCCCGACCCGGCGAGGATCTGCGTGGCCGCGCTCGAGGCGGTGACCGTCATCGGGCCGTCCGAGCAGGTCGAGTTCGACGTCTGCAGGACGACCTGGGTCCAGGCGGGCGAGGCCCCGGCGCGCGCCTCGACGTGGCACTGGTCGAACGTCGCGTTCGTCTCCATCTCCCGGTGCGTGTCGTAGCTCACGGCGAGGTCGAACGTGCCCGCCGGGACGGAGAAGGTCGGCGACACGATCGCCCCGGAGTTGGCCCCCCCCGTGGCGTAGTTGTAGGCGGGCGGGACCTGGTCGCCCCGGTTGTAGGAGGCGGCGTTCGTCCCGAACGAGCCGGGCATCGGCAGCGTGCCGGGGGAGACGGGAGCCGAGGGGGCGAGGAGGACGACCTCCCCCGGCGCCCCGTCGATCGAGAACCAGGCGGGGGCGACGGCTCTCACCGCGTAGCTGCCGAGCGAGGGCGCGAGGAGGAAGTCGCTCGGCGGGAAGGTCGCGTTGCCGGTCCCGAGTCCCGTCGCGTCGACCCCGACCGTCTCGGTTTCGTCCTCCGCGCCCACGGAGGCGGAGATCGGCGCCGCCCCGGCGAGGAACCCGGCGTGGTTGTAGCGGAACTCGATGTTGCCGGTCCCCTCGAAGAGCCGGACCTGGTAGGAGAGGCTCGACCCGTCGTTGAACGGGCAGGTGTTGGCGGCGGACCAGGTGGCGTTGGCCGTCCACTGGATCGTCAGGACCTGCGCGCCGGGGCTCCCGGAGAGGAGGGCGCTGATGCGGGAGGCTCCGACGACGGTCATCTCCTGATCGTCCCACCAGGGGCAGGCGATGTCCGCCGGGCCCGACGCGCTCGGCAAGCCCGTGTTCGTGAAGGATTCCGAGGTGCCCCCGATTCCGTTCAGCATCACCCAGCCGTTGACGTTCGCGCGGAACTCGGTCTTCGCCGCTCCGAAGAAGGAGAAGGGGAAGGGGAGCGGCTGCAAGACCGACGAGCCGTTGTCGAGGCAGCTGGGCCCCGCGCCGATGTCCCCGCAGATCCCGTCCCCGTGCCAGAGGGAGTTCCCGCCGGCGGGAGTCAGGGACACCTCCGTGTAGGCGCCCAGTCCCCCCGCCTCGAAGTTCTCGGCGTGGACGACCTGCGCCTGGGCTCCGGAGGCCGCGGCGAGGATCCCGGGCCCGAGCCAGCGGAGCTTCTTCCAATCCTTCTCCAACGGCATCACCTTCCATCACTCGCGGGCGACCGGCGCGAACACGAACAGGCCGGCGGACGGATTCAATGTAACGGCACCTCCCGGGGCGGGTCTACGGGGGAGTGGGGGCGCGCGCTCAGCGATCGAGCGCGACGAAGCGGTCCCCCCCCAGGAGACTCGAGAAGAGCGGGCCGAACCGCTTGAGGCCCATCGACACGCGCAGCCGCGCCCCGCGCAGGTCGGGGAGGGCCACGTAGACCAGCGTTCCGGAGACCCCCGATCCCGGAGTCATCTCCTTCGCGAAGGGGTCCGGGAGACCCTCGTCGACGCGCTTCCGCACCTCCTCCGCGGGGGGGAATTCGCGCCCCTCGCCGTCGAGGAGGACCGCGTTCCTCGGGTCGAACCGGTAGTCGAGGGGGACGACATGGTTCTTCACCTCCAGCTCGACGAGGAGGAAGGGCCCCGGTCCGGAGCTCGCTCCGGCTCCGTACGTCTCCGAACGGCGGATCGACCGGACCCGGAACCCCACCCCCCCGCTCCGCACCCATTCCCCGACGCCGACGGTCTGGTCGCGACGTTCGGAGACGAGGAACGCGGCGAGGAGGACGACCCCGAGCAGCGCGGCGAGCGCGGCGAGGCTGCTAGCGGGCTTCACCGCTCCGGCGCCGGCGGATCTCCTCGACGAAGAGGTCCGGGACCACGACCGGATCGTTCGCCCGCCAGCGCTCCGTGCGCTCGGAGGAGAGGTTCGCCGCCATCGCGAAGACGGCCCGGTCGTCGCGGAAGACGACGAGGATGGCCGAGCCTCCGACCGAGGAGCCGGTGTGGACGGCGAACCGGCCCCGCTTCGCGTCGCTGTCGACCCTCCAGCCGATCCCGTAGCCCGTCTCCTCGCCGGCGCTCGTGCGCTGCGAGGTGAAGAGGAGCTCGAGCGTCTCCTCCCTCAGGAAGCCCTCCCCGAGGTGCGCGGAGCCGAACCGCACGAGGTCCTCCGGCGTCGAGAGGAACCCTCCCCCCGCACACTTGTGGCTCAGGTCGACGGGGGGCGCCTCCCCGATCCCCCCCGCCTCCCCGCGCTCGTAGAACCGGGTCCGCTCCGGGATCTCCGCCTCCGCCCGGTCGGCCTCCGTGTGCGACATGCCGAGGGGACCGAACACGTGGCGATCCATGAAGGAGAGGAACTCCTCCCCCGAGGCCCCCTCGACGGCGGCGGAGATCAGGTTCCAGCCGTAGCTCGAGTACGCGAACCGCGTCCCGGGAGGGTGGAGGAGTGGGTCGTCGCGGAAGATCTCGAGCCCCTCGAGGACGGTCGCGTAGCGGCGGCGGATCCGGAACTCCTCGCCGAGGTAGTGGCGGATCCCGGCGAGGTGGCCGGCGAGGAGCCGGGTCGTGATCGGGAACTCCTTCTCCGGGAAGGAGGGGACGTAGCGCTGGATCGGGGCGTCGAGATCGAGGAGGCCCTTCTCGTGGAGGAGGGCCACGGCGGCGGCCGTGAGGGGCTTCGACACGCTCCCGACGCGGAACCGGGTCGTCCGCGTGGCGGGGACGCCGCCCTCGCGGTCGGCGAAGCCGAAGGCCTGCGACCAGACGAGGCGCCCCTCGACGCCCACCGCGACGGCGAGGCCCGGGATCTCGAGGGCCTCCCGGATCGATCGGACCTTCTCCCGCGCCCCCGGCACGACCGCGGCGAAGTCGGGGGCGACGAAGACGCGCGGGGTGTCCTCGACCCGCGCGACCTTCGCGGAGGGGCGGGAGTCGAGGAGGAGGAAGCGGAGCGCGGCGAGGGCGAGGAGCGCGCCGAGGAGGAGGAGCGTGCGGACCCGCCAGCGGCGGGACCTCACGCGGGAGCCCACCCGACCGGACCGCGCCGGAGCGCCTCCGCCGCCTCCTCCGGGATCCCCCCGAACCGTCGCACGCGGGCGTGGAAGTCCCGGACCGCCTCCTCCAGGTCCGGCACGGAGAAGTCGGGCCATGCGACGGGCGAGAAGTGGAGCTCCGCGTAGGCGTTCTCCCAGAGGAGGAAGTCGCTCAGCCGCCTCTCCCCGCCCGTGCGGACGAGGAGGTCGACGGGGGGAGGAGGCTCGGAATCGTGATCGACGGCCGCGAGGAGGCGGGCGAAGGAGTCCCGCGTGAACTCCCCGGCTCCCGGATAGAGGAGGGCCGCCCGGAGGATCGAGTCGCGAGCGGAGTAGTCGAGGGCGATCCGGAGGCCCATCCGTTCCCCGAAGCCGGTCGCCGCCTCGGTCGACTCGATCGCCGCCCGGAGCGAGGGGGGGAGGCGGTCGCGGCGCCCGAGGACCCGAAGGCGGATCCCCTCCGCCGCGCACCGGCCCCGCGCGTCGCCGAGGTACTCCTCGAAGATCGCGAGGAGGCCCGCCACCTCGGCGGGGGGGCGCGTCCAGTTGTCCGACGAGAAGCCGTAGATCGTGAGGGTCGAGATCCCGAGTCGAGGCGCGGCCTCGACCACGCGCCGGACGGCGTCCGCCCCCGCGCGGTGCCCCTCGAGGCGGGGGCGCCCGCGGGCGCGCGCCCACCGGCCGTTGCCGTCGGGGATGACGGCGACGTGGAGGTCGGCCCGCGCCGGCGCCCCTCCGGGCGTCAGCGTCCGCGGAGTCCCCGGATCCACGATTCCATCTCCGCGAGGTAGCGTTCGAGGGCCCGGCGCCCCGCCGCCGTCAGCCGGAACTCCGTGCGCGGGACCCGCCCGGCGAAGGTCTTCGCGCAGGAGACGAGGGCCGCCTCCTCGAGCCGCCGCGCGTGGACGCTCAGGTTCCCGTCGCTCGTCCGCAGGAGAGCCTTCAGGTCCTTGAAGGAGAGACTCGGATTCACGGAGAGGGCGGAGAGGATCCCGAGCCGGATCGGCTCGTGGACGAGCCGGTCGAAGGCCGGCGCGCCCCCCTCGACCGCGCCGGCGCCGCGCGCCCCTCCGCGCAGGGAGGCGCGGCCCTCGCGGAGGACCGCCCCCCTAGCCACGGTCCCCCCGCGCGATCCGGAGGCCGAAGAGGAGGTGGAGGAGGCCGAATCCTCCGGCGAGGAGGAGGTCGCCCCATCCCGCGGGAGCGAAGAGCGCCGCCGCTCCCGCCGCGAGGAAGGCGAACCCCATCGAACGGAAGAGCCGCAGGGAGAAGGGAGCGGCCTCGAGGAGGCCCACCCCGTAGAGGAGGAGCCAGGTCCCCGGCAGGAGGCGGGGATCGCCGGCGAGGGCGAGAGTGAGGATCGCGCCCGCGCCGATCGGCGGGAGGAGGGCGAGGAGGAAGCGTCCTCCCGGCCCGGCGAGGAGAGAGACCCCTTCCCGCCTCGCCTTCGCCCAGGTCGCACCGACTCCGATCACGGCGGCGAGGCCCGCCTCCGCGAGCCAGACGGCGAGCCATCGCCCGGGGGTCGACTGGGTCGAGGCGAACGCGGCGGCGGGGAGGGCGGTGAGCCCGACGACGGCCGTCCCCCAGCCGGGGACGGCGGTGAAGGCGGCGGCCCGCTCCATCGTCTCGCGCACGAAGCGGAGGTTCTCGAGGGCGCGGGCCCGGGCGAGGCGGGGAGAGGGGAGCCCCGGCGCGGGGGATTCGGGGGGGAACATGGGGGCGAGCGTAGGGGCGACCGCTGGAGTGTCAAGTACTTTGCACTGAAGAGTCGAGCCGGGCCCCGCCCCCCGATCCCGCGCGCGTACAATCCGCCGGCCCCCACCTTCCTCCCATGAGAGCCGGCCTCCTCCTCCTCCTCCTCGCCTCCGCCGCTCCCCCCCAGGCGAACCCGCGCCAGAGTTTCCAGGACGAGTTCAATCGGGGCGTCCGCCTGCTCCAGGAGGGGAAGCACGCCGAGGGAATCGCGGCCTTCGAGCACTGCCTCGAGATCGATCCGAAGGACGCCTTCGCCTCCGCCGCCACCTACAACATCGCCTGCGGACACTCCCTGGCGGGGGACAAGGCGAAGGCCCTCGAGTGGCTCGGGAAGGCGGCGGACCGCGGATTCGCGGAGGCCGATCTCGCCGGGAGGGACCCCGACCTCAACGCGATCCGCGGCGAGGCGGGCTTCGCCCCGCTCCTCGAGAGGATCCGGGCGAACGCCGAAGGCGCGCAGAAGGAGGCGCGCGTCCCCCTCGTCCACGAGCCGCCCGGCTACGACCGCTCGAAGCCCGTCCCCCTCCTCGTCGTCCTCCACGGCGCCGGGGGGAACAAGGAGGAGTTTTCCAAGCCCTTCGAGGCGCTCGCCGACGAGGCGGGCTTCCTCCTGTTCTCCATGCAGGGGATGGTCCCGCTGGGGGAGAAGGGGTACGCCTGGTACGACGAGAGCTACCGCCAGACGCCGGGGAAGTTCGAGAATCCGATCCTCGACGCCGTCCGGCAGGCGAAGCGCGAGCGCGCGATCGACCCGGAGCGGGTCTACCTCCTCGGTTTCTCCCAGGGTGCGGCGATGGCGGTCCACACCGGCCTGCGGACCCCGGGCCTGATCCGCGGCGCGATCGGGATCGGGGGCGCCTACGCTCCGAACGAGCCCGTGATTTCCGGCGGCCTGCGCACGGCGGCCCAGCGCGGCTTCCGGGCCTTCCTCCTGATCGGGGAGAAGGAACCGGCGGAGATGAGGGAGGCGCACGATCGGGCCGTCGAGCAACTGAAGGGCGCTGGCCTCCAGGTCGAGGCGAAGGCCTTCGCGGGCGGCCATGAGCTTCCCGCAGCCGGGTCGCGAAAGGCGGCGATCCTGGAGGCGCTTCGCTGGCTCGACGCCTCCGCTCCCGCGCCCGCGACGAAGCCGGCGCCCGCCTCGGGAGAGCGGAAGGAAGGCTGACCGATTGCGGGGCCTCTCGGCCCCGCCGAGAATCGACGCGTTTCGCCGTGGACGCGCCGACGATCGCCTACCTCGACAACGCCGCCACGACCCGATGCGATCCTCGGGCCGCGGCGGAGGTCTCGCGCTTCCTCCTCGAGGAGTACGGCAACCCCTCCTCCGTCCACCCGCTCGGCGTCGCCGCCGCCCGCGCGCTGCGCGAGGCGCGGGAGACCCTCGCGCGCTGCCTCGAGGCGGAGCCCGGCGGCGTCGTCTTCACCTCGGGGGGGACCGAGGCGGACGACCTCGCGGTGCTCGGGTTCGCGCGGGCGCTGCGCCGCCACGGCCGCCACCTCGTCGTCGGGTCGACGGAGCACCCGGCCGTGCTGGAGGCGGCGAAGGCGCTCGGGGAGGAGGGATTCGAGACGAGCGTCGTCCCCGCCGACCGCGCCGGGCGCGTCGATCCCGGCGCGGTCGCGTCGGCCTGCCGCCCCGACACCGTCGTCGTCGCCGTGATGATGGCGAACAACGAGCTCGGCACGCTCGCCCCGGTCCCCGAGATCGCCCGCGCGGTGCGGACGCGCGCGCCGCACGCCGCCTTCCACGTCGACGCCGTCCAGGCGTTCGGGAAGGCGCCGGTCTCGCTGCGGGCGACCGGGGCCGACTCGATCGCGCTCTCCTCCCACAAGATCCACGGACCGAAGGGGGTCGGCGCCCTCGTCCTCGCGCCGGGACGCCGGCCCGCCCCCCTCCTCCACGGCGGGGGGCAGGAGGGGAACCTCCGCTCGGGGACGGAGAACCTGCCGGGGATCGCCGGCTTCGCCCGCGCGGCGGCCCTCGCTGCGGAATCCCTCGCCGCCGAGGTTCCGCGCTGGAGGCGCCTGCGCGAGCGGCTCGAGCGGGGGCTCGCGGCGGCGCTCCCCGACCGCGTCGTCAACGGGGACCCCGAGCGGTCGGTCCCGACGATCCTCTCGGTGACCTTCCCCGGCGTCCCGGGCGAGGCGCTCCTCCACCACCTCGAGGCGCGCGGCGTCCTCGTCTCCACCGGCGCGGCGTGCCACTCGAGGCGGGGGGGAAGCCACGTCCTCCTCGCGTGCGGCATGGCCGAGGAGGCGGTCCGCTCCACGATCCGCTTCTCCTTCGGCCGGTTCACGAGCGAGGCCGACGTCGACCGGGCGGTGGCGGCGGTCCCGGCCCTCGTCGCCGAGCTGCGCGCCCTCTCCCGCTAGCCCGATGGAGAAGGAGACGACCGGACGGGGGCTCGAGTGCCTCGTCGTCCGCTACGCGGAGGTCGGGCTCAAGGGGGGGAACCGCCGCTACTTCGAGGGGCGCCTCCAGCGCAACCTCAAGGACGCCCTCGCCTCCGTCGGTCCCGCGCGGATGGGACGCACGTGGGGGCGGCTCCTCGTCTTCCCCGCGGGGGATCCGGCCCCCGCGATGGCGCGCCTGCGGGAGGTCTTCGGGGTCGCCTCCGTCTCCCCCGCCGTCGAGACGCGCAAGGACCTCCTCGAGATCGAGCCGGTCGCGCTCCGCCTCGTCGGCGAGGCGCTCTCCCGCCGGCCGGGGGAGGATCGCGTCCCCTTCCGCGTCGAGGCCCACCGCGCGGACAAGTCGTTCCCGATGAGGTCGGTCGAGTTGAACCGCCGCCTCGGGGCGACCCTCCTCGCGGCGTTCCCGCGCCTGAAGGTCGACCTCCGGCACGCCTCCCTCACGCTCGGCCTCGAGGTGCGCGAGGCCTGCGCCTACGTCTACGCCGACCGCGTCGAGGGTCCCGGGGGACTCCCGGTCGGGGTCTCGGGACGAGTCCTCTGCCTGATCTCGGGGGGGATCGACTCCCCCGTGGCAGCCTGGCTCGCCATGAAGCGCGGCTGCCGCGTCCATTTCGTCACCTTCCACTCCCATCCCTTCATCGGGGAGGCGACGAAGGAGAAGGTGAAGGACCTCGTCCGGCGCCTCTCGCGATTCCAGGGGCCGAGCCTCCTCTTCGTCGCCCCGTTCGCCGCGATCCAGACGGAGATCCGCAAGGCCTCTCCCGAACCGTACCGGACGGTGCTCTACCGCCGGGCGATGCACCGCGTCGCCTCGCGCATCGCCCGCCGCCATCGCTGCCTCGCCCTCGTCACGGGCGATTCGATCGGCCAGGTGGCGAGCCAGACCCTCGAGAACCTGCGGTGCGCGGAAGAGGCCTCCCACCTCCCCGTGCTCCGGCCGCTCCTGACGAACGACAAGCGGGAGACGATCGCCCTCGCCGAGCGGATCGGCACGTTCCCGATCTCGATCCGCCCGGCGCAGGACTGCTGCACCCTCTTCCAGCCCGAGAACCCCGTGATCCGGGGGGAGGTCGAGGCCTGCCGGAGCGTCGAGGCGGAGATCGACGTCGACCGCCTCGTCGAGGAGTCGCTCGCCTCCTGCGAGGTCTTCCGCCTCGCGGAGGGGAAGCCCGACCGCCTCCACTCCCCTCCGGCGATCCTCCCTTCCCCTCCGCGCCCCGGCCCGGAGAATCCCGCCTCGCGCGCGGCCGAGCCGTCCGACCGGCCCGGTTCCCTCGAGGTCGGGGCCTGACCCGTCCCTCCCGGGGAGCCATCCCGAGGCCCGCGCCCGCGCGTCCGGCGACATGCTCGGCAAGCTCCTCCTCCCCGAGATCCAGGAGGCCCTGCGCACGCGGGACTTCGAGACCCTGCGCGCCGTGCTCGTCGAGCTCCCCGTCCCGGACGCCGCCGAGATCCTGATCGACATCCCCGACGACGAAGAGGCGATCCTCTTCCGGATTCTCCAGAGGAAGTTCGCGGCCGAGGTCTTCGCCTACCTGCCGCCCGAAGACCAGGAGGTCCTGCTCCGCCACCTCTCCACCGAGTCGCTGACGGAGATCCTGAACGCGATCACCCCCGACGACCGCACGCGCCTGCTCGAGGAGCTCCCCGGCGAGGTGACGCAGCGGCTCCTCGCGATGCTCTCCCCGAAGGAGCTCAAGATCGCGCGGCAGCTCCTCGGCTACCCCGAGGACTCCGTCGGGCGCTTGATGACGCCCGAGTACGTCGCGGTCCGGAAGGGGTGGACCATCGGGCAGGCCCTCGAGCACATCCGGAGGGTGGGGCGCGAGGCCGAGACCCTGGCCGTGGTCTACGTGGTCGACGACAAGGGGAGACTCCTCGACGACCTTCGCCTGGGCGCCCTCGTCCTCGCCGGCCCCGAGGCGCGGATCGACGACCTGATCGACGAGCAGTTCGTCTCCCTCTCCCCCTTCGACGACCAGGAGAGGGCGGTCGCCGCGTTCAAGAAGTACGACCGCGTGGCGCTTCCGGTCGTCGACGCCGCGGGGGTCCTCCTCGGCATCGTCACGGTCGACGACGTCCTCGACGTCGCCACGGAGGAGGCCGGCGAGGACATCCAGAAGCTCGGCGGCATGCAGGCGATCGACGAGCCCTACCTCCAGGTCGGGCTCCGTCGGATGATCCGAAAGCGCGGGGGTTGGCTCTCCGTCCTCTTCCTCGGCGAGCTCCTCACGGCGAACGCGATGACCTACTTCGAGCACGAGGTAGCGCGCGCCATCGTCCTCATCCTCTTCATCCCCCTGATCATCAGCAGCGGCGGGAATTCAGGCTCCCAGGCCTCGACGCTCGTCGTCCGCGCCATCGCCCTCGGGGAGGTTCGCCTCCGGGACTGGTGGCGGATCGTCCGGCGGGAGATCCCCGTAGGCCTCGCGCTCGGCTCGGTCCTCGGGGTCCTCGGCTTCCTGCGGGTCGAGATCTGGCAGGCCGTGGCCCCGACCTACGGAGAGCATCACCTCCTCCTCGCGCTGACGGTGTTCGGGAGCCTGATCGGCGTCGTGCTCTTCGGATCGCTCGCGGGCTCCATGCTCCCCTTCCTCTTGAAGAGGCTCGGCCTCGACCCCGCGAGCGCGTCGGCGCCCTTCGTCGCGACGCTCGTCGACGTGACGGGCCTCGTCATCTACTTCACCGTCGCGAGCGTCGTCCTCCGCGGAACCCTTCTTTGAGGCGGCCCTCAGGGTCCCCGGACGACCCGGTAGACGCGCGGCTCATCCGGCCCCGGACTCGCTTCCGGCTCGAGGCGCACCGCGGCCCCGCGTTCGGCGAGCGCCCGGGCGATCCCCTCGGCCGCCTCCGGCAAGTGGACGAGCGCGCCGACCTCCCCCCTCCGGACGCGCTCCGCGAGGGCGTCGAGGTGGAGGGGGGAGCACGCCTCGAGCGTCGTCCAGAAGTCCCTCCCCCGCCGCGCGCGGAGAGCCGCGAGGAGCCCCTCCTTGCGGATCCCCTCGCGCAGGTCGGAGAGGACGCCGTGGAACTCCGCGAAGGCGACGGCCGGGTCGCGACCGGCGGCGAACGCGAAGATCGGCGAGGAGCCCTCGACCGCCAGGTCCGGGGGGCAGGTGGCGCGGACCTGCGCCGCGATCCCCTCGAGCCTCGCGCGCGGGAAGAATCCGAACCCGTAGAGGGCCTCGTGCCCCGGGGTGGCGATCACGCGCGCGTGGCGCGCCGCGTTCGCCGCGAGGAGCAGGAAGAGCGCGCCAAGGGCGAGGCCTCCCGGGGTCGACCGGCGCCAGGAACGGATTCCCCGGGCGAGCCCCGCCCCCCCGAGGACGCTCGCCGGGACGAGGAGGGGGTAGAGGTTGTGGGCCCAGAGCGCCGTCTTGAGGAGGAGGGTCGCGGCGACCTCCGCCCCCGCGACGGCGAGGGCGAGCGAGAGGAGCGTTCCCCGCGGCGCCCTCCACGCCGCGATCGCCCCGCAGATCCCGGCCGCCAGGGAGAGGTCCATCTCGCGCTGGAAGAGGCGCGCGCGACCGAGGAGGTCGCCATTCCCCCCCTTGACGAGGTGGAGGCCGACCGACTGGAGCCAGAACTCGGAGCCGTGACGGAGGGCGAGGAATCCGGCGAGGAGGACGAGGGGGAGGACCGCGCCGAGGCAGAGCCGAGCCGTCGCCCGCCGGTCCCGCGTCGCGAGGAGGTGCCACGCGAGGACGCCCGCCACGGCCGCCGCGACGGTCGCCTTCGCCAGGAGGGAGGCGGCGAGGCAGGCCGCGAGGGCAAGGCGCCTGCCGCCCGTCGCGGGCGGGCCCCCCGCGCAGAGGGCGAACGCTCCGGCGAGGGCGAGGGCGGCGGGGACCTCGTGCTCGAAGAGGTGATAGCGGAAGGCGAGCCCCGAGGCGCCGAAGACGGCGGCCGCGGCGATCCCGGCCCCGCGCCCGAAAACCCGCCGCGTCGCGCACGCGAGGAGGAGGGCCGTCCCGGCCTGCATCGCCTGCGTCGCGACCTCCGCGACGCGGACGCTCGCGCCGAAGACCCGGAACGCGAGCGCGAGCCCGACCTCGACCACGGGGAGGTAGGGCGCGTCGAAGTCCCGGTACGGCTCCGCCCCCCCGGCGAGGAGGCGCGCCGAGGCGAGGGCGAAGGCGTCCTCGTCCCACAGGCCCGGATGGAGGATCCGCGCGAGTCGCGGGGCGAGGACGACGAGGCCGAGGAGGATCCCCCCGACCCTCGCGCTCACCGGGATTCGGGGGGGGGCCGGACCTCGAGCGTCCATCGCACGGCGCCCGGGCGCGGGGCGCTCGTCCGCATCGGGACGCTCCCCGGGGCGGCGAGGACGATCGGCGTCCACACGCGCTGCGGATCCTCGATCTCGAGCCCCTCCGCGTCGGTCCACTGGAACCGGTACTCGAAGCGGAGCTCCCGCCCCGACCGGTTGACGAGCTCGAAGACGACCGCCGGGAGGCCCCCGCCGTCCACCGCGGCAAGATCCCGGATCGAGACCGCCCGGGCGAGGACGGGGTCGCCGATCACGAGGTCGGTCGACGCGAAGCCCGTGCCTCAGGCCGCCGCCTCGGCTCCGGTGCCCTGGGACGGGAGGACCCGACAAGCCCCCGCCGCGAGCAGCGGGGCGGCGAGGAGCCGTACCCGGCGGGAGGGGTTCATCGGGGTCGAAAGGGCGAGCCTAGCGTCGAACGACGTCCCCCGACCGGCGGATCCCGTGAAGGGGGGCCGGCGGATGCCCGCTCCGCGGGAGGATCGGGAGAACCGATTGGCGGATCCCCGGTGCGCCGACGACGCTCCCCCTCCCTTCCACCTGCCGGATCCGGCAAGGAGCCGACCGAATGACCGAGATCGTCGTCGTCGACACGGTCGAACTGGTCCCGAGCTGCCACTGACCCGGTCCCCGAAGGGGGGCATACCCGTCCCCGACCACAGGGTCCGGGGACATTCTCCTTGACCCGCCCCC
>CBRGOK010000042.1:0-12717 GCA_967798035.1 uncultured bacterium | reverse complement strand
GGGGCCTGGGAGTTCGGCCGCAAGGAGGTGGCGACCCACGTGGGTCGCGCCCTCTCCGCGCGCGGCATCGGCGTCGCCTCGGCGAACTACCGCCTCTCCCCCGACGTCCGGCACCCCGAGCATGCGCGGGACGCGGCCCGCGCCTTCGCCTGGGTGAAGACCCACGCCGCCGAGCACGGGGCCGACCCGAAGCGGCTCTTCGTCGGCGGCCACTCGGCGGGCGGCCACCTCGCCTCCCTCCTCGCCCTCGACGGGCGCTACCTCGCCGCCGTCGGATGCGCGAAGGGGGACCTGCGGGGCGCGATCGCGATGAGCGGGCCCTTCGAGCTCGGGCGGCGCGGCCTGGACCGGGTGTTCTCCAACGACGCCGCCGAGCGCCGCGACGCTGAGCCCGCCTCGCACGTCGGATCCGAGCAGCCCCCGTTCCTGATCGTCGTCGCCGAGCAGGACATGGCGAACCTGCGCGCGCAGGGGGAGCGGATGCGCGCGCGCCTCGCCGAGCGCGGCACGCCGGTCGAGTTCTGCCTCGCCGAGGGGAAGACCCACGTGAGCGAGTTCGCCGCGATCGGGACCGAGGGGGACGCGGCGACGGAGGCGATCGCGCGGTTCCTCCTCCGCCCCCCGGCCCGGCCCCGGACCTGACCCGGGCCCGGGCTTGACGGGACGGGGCCGGGGGCGGACGATCCCCCGGCTTGGTTGATCGATCAATCAAGAGCCTCCCCTCCCCCGGCACCCGGGAGCGCCTCCTCGACTCCGCGATGCGCCTCTTCCTCGAGAAGGGGTACGGCTCGACGAGCGTCGCGGACGTGCTGCGCGCCGCCCGGGCGAACAGCGGGAGCCTCTACCACTTCTTCCCCGCGAAACACGACCTCCTCCTCGCCGTGCTCGAGCGCTACAGGAGCGAGATCGAGCCCCGCCTCCTCGCCCCGGCCTGGCGCGGCGTCGCCGACCCGATCGAGCGGGTCTTCGCCCTCCTGGGCGTCTACCGGCGGCTCCTCGTCGCGACCGACTTCTTCTACGGCTGCCCCGTCGGCTCCCTCGCCCTCGAGATCCACGAGCCCGACCCCGCCGTGCGGCGCCTCCTCGCGGCGAACTTCGAGCGCTGGGCCGGCGCCGTGCGCGGGTGCCTCGCGGCCGCGCGCGACCGTCTCTCCGCGGACGCCGACCCCCGCGAGCTCTCCCTCTTCGTCCTCTCGGTGATGGAGGGGGCCGTCATGCAGGCGCGGACCCACCGCAGCCTCGAGGCGTTCGACGCCTCGGTCCGGAGGCTCCGCGACTACTTCCGAAGACTCGGACGGGGCGCCTCGCGCCCCGTCCGTCGCCCGGCCCCTCGTGCAAAGGAGAAGCCCCGATGAAGACCCTCGCCCTCGCCCTCCTCGCCTCCGGCCTCCCCGTCGCGCCGCCCGGGGACCCGGCGATCGAGAACACCTCCTTCGTCGCGCCCGACGGCTCGCGCGTCCTGCGCCAGAGCGTCCTCGTGCGCTCGTCCCTCCGCGAGGCGTGGGACTCCTTCACGACGACGGAGGGGGTCCGCGCGTGGGCGGTCCCCGTCGCGCAGGTCGACTTCCGCCTCGGGGGGATCTGGGAGTCGTCCTACGACCCCTCCGCGAAGATCGGCGACCCGGCCAACATCCGGAACAAGTTCATCGCCTTCGTCCCGCTGCGGATGGTCGCGATCCAGGCGGTGCAGGCCCCTCCCGGATTCAAGAACCTCGAGCTCCTCCCCGAGATCTTCCACGTGATCGAGCTCGAGGAGGCCGGCGAGGGGAACGTGCGCGTCACGATCTCGGGCGTCGGCTACCGCCCGGGAGAAGGGTTCGACGCTCTCTACGCCCACTTCGAGAAGGGGAACGCCTGGACCCTCGGCAAGCTCCAGTGCCGGTTCGCGGAGGGTCCGATCGACTGGAGCGCGACCCCTTCGCCGGGGACGAAGCCCCGCTAGCCCTGCGCCGCCGGATCGCGGCGGACGCCCGCCGCGCCCGAAGGTCGCACGACGCGGACCTCCGCCTTGCGCCCCGTGCGGCGCTCGTACTCGGTCGCCAGCGTCTCGACGACCCGCTTCGCGCTCCCCGGTTCGACGAGGGTGACCGTCGAGCCGCCGAACCCGCCCCCCGTCATCCGGCTCCCGAAGACCCCGCGCGCGCACAGCGCGATCTCGACGAGCGCGTCGAGCTCGGGGCAGGAGACCTCGTAGTCCTTCCGCAGGCTCTCGTGCGACTCGGTCATCAGGCGGCCGAACCTCGCCCAGTCGCTCCGGGCGAGGGAGTCGGCGGCCTCCTGCGTGCGGGCGTTCTCCGTCACGACGTGCCGGGCGCGGCGCAGGAGGGTCGGGGGGAGATGCCGGGCGCCGGAGGCGAGCGCCGACGCGTCGAGGTCGCGGAGCGATCGCAGGCGGGCCCCCCGTTCGTTCAGGCGGGCGAGCGCCGCCTCGCATTCCCCGCGCCGGTCGTTGTACCCGCCGGCAGCGAGGGAGTGGCGGACGCCGCTGTCGGCGACGACGACCGAGATCCGATCCGCCGGGAGGGGGACGAACCGGACGGAGAGGTCGCGGCAGTCGAGGAGGAGCGCCTGCCCGCTGCGGGCGTGCAGCGCGGTGTAGGGGTCCATGATCCCGCAGCGCACCCCGCGCGCGACGCGTTCGGCGTCGCGGCAGATCGCGGCGAGGCGCTGCGTCTCCTCGAGCCAGGGCGGGACGGCCGCCCCTCCGAGGCGGGCGACCTCGACCGCCGCGAGGGCGCCGGCGCAGGTCAGGGCCGCGCTCGAGGAGAGGCCGCCGCCGAGGGGGAGGTCCGTGTCGATCTTCGCCCGGAAGCCGACGGCCGGCAGCCCGTTCTTCCGGAGGCGCGAGAGGACCCCCGCGACGTAGCGGGCCCAGGGGGGCTGGAGGGTCGCGGGGTCGTCGTCGACCCGGAACCGGGCGTTCTCGCCGTAGGCGACGCTCTCGAGGAGGACCGCGTCGTCCGGCGACGGCCACGCGCTCACCTCCGTCCCGCGGTCGATCGCGATCGGGAGGACGAATCCCTCGTTGTAGTCGGTGTGCTCCCCGATCAGATTCACCCGCCCCGGCGCGCGGGCGAGGACGGGGGCGAGAACCGGTTGCGGCGAGGCCTTCGGGAACCGGCGCATGCGGGGATTGGCGGGCAAGCGCGCGGCGGGGTCAAGCCTCCCGGCGGCGGGGGAAGGCCGGTAGCCTCGGTCCTCATGCTCGGCGCGCTCCTCCTCCTCGCCTCCGGGCAGGAGGCGCGGGTCGAGCCCTTCACCTTCGCCGTCCTCTCGGACCCGCACGTCGGGGCGCGGGGGAGCGCCGAGAACCTGGAGCGGTTCGTGGAGGAGGGCAACCGCCTCGGCGTCGCCTTCACGATCGCCTGCGGCGACCTGACGGAGGTCGGCAGCGCGGGCGAGTGGGAGCGGTTCGCGTCGATCTCGAAGGGCCTGAAGGCCCCCTTCCACCCGATCCTCGGCAACCACGACGCGCGCTGGGCGCCGGACGGGAAACGGCCGCTCGCGAGGCATCTCGGGATCTCTCGGCCGTACCGCTCCTTCGACCACGGCGGCGTGCGCTTCGCCCTCCTCGATTCCTCGATCCTGGGGGAAGCCCACGGCGGGATCGACCGGGCCCAGCTCGGATGGCTCGACGCGGACCTCGCGGGCCGGCCGGCGGGCTCGCCCGCCGTCGTCGCCCTCCACCACCACCCGTTCCCGGGAGGGGGGAAGCGCTTCCTCGCGAACGAGGAGGCCCTCCTCGAGATCCTGCGCGCGCGGGGGGCGCGGCTCGTCCTCGCGGGACACGGCCACGACCTGCGGCGCTGGTCGGTCGGGGGCGTGGAGATCCTCATGACCCCGAACCTCTACGCCGAGAAGGCCCGGTGGCGGCGGATCCGCGTCGAGGCCGACCGGTTCGTCGTCGAGAACCGGTCCCTCGGATCGGAGGGGACCGACGAGGAGGAGCCGATCCCCTTCCGCGCTCCGGAAGGGGTGGGCGCGGTTCCGGCGCCGATGGAGGTCGCGCCGGGGGAATGGAACGTCGAGACGCCGGCGACGTCGCTCCGGGCGGTGGCCGTCTCGGGGGAGCGCGCCTACCTTGCCGGGACCGAAGGGGTCCTCGCCGTCCACTCCCTCGCGACGGGCGCCCTCCTGAAGACGCTCCCCCTCGAGGCTCCAGCTCACGCTTCCCCCGTCGTGGCGGGAGACCGGGTGATCGTGGCGTCGGAGGGGGGGACCGTGACGGCGCTCCGTCCCACGGATCTCTCGACGATCTGGGAGGCGCGGCTGGGCGGCGCGGTGGTCATGACGCCGGGAGTCGACGGACACCGGCTCTTCGTCGGAAGCGGGGACGGCCGCCTCCATGCCCTCTCCCTCGTCGACGGCCGGGCGCTCTGGTCCTTCGAGGGGGAGCGCCACTTCGGCTCCCCCGCCGCCGCGAACGACCGGGTCTTCGCCGGGAACTGGGACGGCCACGTCTACGCGCTCGCCGCGCCCGACGGGCGACTCCTCTGGAAGCGCAAGGTGCACGATTCGTTCTACTTCGCCCCGGGCACGAGCCGGCCCGCCCCCGCCGGCGATCTCGTCGTCGTCGCCTTCGCCGTCCCGACGAGGCCCTCGGACGCGCCGAGCGTCCTCGCGCTGCGGGCCGACACGGGAGAGGTCGCGTGGTCGATGCGGATCCCGGCGGGCTACGCCTCCCCCCTCGTCGTCGAGGACCGCGTCTACTTCGCGACGACCGAGGGGGAGGTCGTCGCGGTCGAGCGCGCGACCGGGGAGGTCTTATGGGAACGCGACCTCGGTGCGCCCTGCTACGACGCCTCTCCCGTCCTCGTCTCGGGCGGGATCGCGGTCGGGACGGTCGATGGAGAACTCGCCTTCCTCGACTTCGAGGGAGGCGTGAGACATCGGTTCCAAGCCGCCCGCCCCTGGCTCTTCGCGACCCCCGTCGTCGTCGGGGAGAGGCTCGTGCTGCCCGACGCGTTCGGCCGGTCGCTCGCCTGCTTCCGGGTCCCCCGCTGAGCCCGCCGCGGGCGAGCGGCCCTACACTTCCCACTCGCCCGCCGCGCCCCCCTGCGAGCGAGGTCTCTCCATGCCTCCCCGTGGCCGCGTCGTCCTCCTCCCCGTGCGGAGCCGCGTGCTCCAGGGAAACCCCCTCGGCGACCCCTTCGTCCGCGAGCTCCCCGTCTACCTCCCCCCGGGATACGACGACCGGCGCCGCTTCCCCGTCCTCTTCTGCCTCGCCGGCTTCACCGGGACCGGCCGGGGGCTCCTGAACGACCAGGCCTGGGCGCCGGGGCTCGCGACGCGGATGGACGCCCTGCTCGCGAGCCGGCGTGCGCGGCCGGCGATCCTCGCCGCCCCCGACTGCTTCACCCGGCTCGGAGGCTCCCAGTACCTCAACTCGACGGCGCTCGGGCGATACGAGGACCACCTCGTCGAGGAGCTCGTCCCCCTCGTCGACCGCGCCTTCCGGACGCTCCCCGCCCGCGAGCACCGGGGGGTCCTGGGGAAGTCGAGCGGAGGGTACGGGGCGATCCGGCTCGGGATGCGACGGAGCGACCTCTTCGGCGCGGTCGCCTCCCACAGCGGGGACATGGCCTTCGAGTACTGCTACTTCCCCGATTTCCCGAAGGCCCTCGCCGGGCTCGAGAAGCACGGGGGGATCGCCGGATTCCTCCGCGCGTTCGACCGGGCGCCGAGGAAGACCGGCGACCTCCTCGCCGTCCTGAACATCCTCGCGATGGCGGCGGCCTACTCCCCGAACCCCAAGGCGAGGCCGCTGCGATTCGACCTCCCTTTCGATTCGAGGACGGGAGAACTCCTCGGCGACGTCTGGGCCCGTTGGCTCGAGAACGACCCGGTCCGGATGGTCGAGGGGTACGCCGATTCCCTGAAGTCCCTGCGCGTCCTCTACTTCGACTGCGGGAGCCGCGACGAGTACAACCTCCACCTCGGCGCGCGCATCCTCGCCGGGCGTCTGAGGCGACGGCGGGTGCGCCACGTCCACCAGGAGTTCGAGGACGGGCACATGTCGATCGTCTACCGTTACGACGTCTCGCTCCCCCTCCTGACGCGGGTCCTCGCCCGGTGACCCCCTCCGATCCCCCGGCCGATCCTCCCGCCGACCCGCGCGCCCCGGCGGGCGCGGGGGCGTCCGACCCGTACGACTTCTCCCTCGTACTGGGCGGACCGCTGTACCAGATCGTCCGACGCGCCCATCTCGCCGGCGACGCCCTCGAGCTGCTGCGCCGCCGGCTCGTCGTCATCCCGGCGCTGCTCTGGCTCCCGCTCCTGATCCTCTCGGCGATCGGAGGGCGCGCGTGGGGCGATGCCGTCAAGGTGCCCTTCCTGAAGGACGTCGAGGTGCATGCTCGGTTCCTGGCGGCACTGCCGCTGCTCATCGTGGCGGAGATGGTCGTGCACCAGCGGATGCGCCCGCTGGCCCAGCAGTTCCTGCAGCGAGGCCTCATCGGCGAGACGTCCCGGGCGAGGTTCGACGCCGCGGTGGCCTCGGCCATGCGGCTGCGGAACTCGGTCCTGGGAGAGGCGTTCCTCCTCGCGCTCGTCTACGTCGTCAGCCTCCAGTTCATCTGGCCCCAATACCTCGCTCCGTCCGTGGCGACCTGGTATGCCGTGCCCGCGGAGGAGGGACGCCGCCTGTCCGCGGCCGGGCATTGGTTCGTCTACGCGAGCCTCCCGCTCTTCCAGTTCATCCTCCTCCGCTGGTACTTCCGCCTGTTCGTCTGGATGCGCTTCCTCCGGCAAGTGGCGAAGTGCGAGCTGCGCCTGGTGCCCACGCACCCCGATCGCGCGGGTGGCCTCGGCTTCCTCTCCCTGACCGTGACCGCGTTCGCGCCGCTCCTCGCGGCGCACGGGGCACTGCTCGCCGGATGGATCGCGACCCGGATCTTCTTCCAGGGGGCGTCGCTGCCCGACTTCAAGGTGGAGATCGTCGTCTTCGTCGTGTTCCCCCTCCTCGTCGTGCTCGGGCCGCTCCTCCAGTTTGCTCCGCACCTGTCGGCGGCGCGGCGCAACGGCCTGCGCGAGTACGGGACCCTCGCCCAGCGCTACGTGCGGGACTTCGACGACAAGTGGATTCGCGGCGGGGCTCCGCCGGACGAACCGCTCATCGGGAGCGCCGACCTCCAGTCCCTCGCGGACTTGGGGAACAGCTTCGAGGTCGTCCGGGGGATGCGCGCGTTCCCCTTCACGAAGGAGGCCCTGCTCCAGCTCGCCGTGGTCACGCTCCTGCCCGTCACACCGCTCGTCCTCACGCTCATGCCGCTGGAGACGCTCCTCAAGCGGCTGCTGGGGGTCGTGTTCTGACGGCCGAAAACGTTTCCGGGGCGCGGCCGTACAAAGGGCGCGACACCGTCTTTCCACCCGGTAAACTGTCCGCCCCGTCGGGCGCCCGAGGCCCGGATCGAGTCCACGAACCCCTGCAGGGAGAGAACGTCATGGCGAAAGTGAATCCGATCCCGGAGGGCTACCACACCCTCACCCCGCACCTCATCGTTCGAAACGCCGGCAAGGCCCTCGACTTCTACAAGAAGGCCTTCGGCGCCGAGGAAATCTTCAAGATGCCCACCCCGGAGGGGAAGATCGGGCACGCCGAGCTCAAGATCGGCGACTCCATCCTCATGATGTGCGACGAGTGGCCGGGGATGGCCTCCTCGCCGCAGACCGTCGGGGGGACGAGCGTCACCCTCCACCTCTACGTCCAGGACGTCGACACCGCCTACAAGAAGGCGATCGCGGCCGGCTGCACCTCGACGATGCCCATCCAGGACATGTTCTGGGGCGACCGCTACGGGAAGCTCAAGGACCCCTTCGGGCACGAGTGGTCGATCGCCACCCACAAGCAGGACCTCACCCCCGCCCAGATCGCGGAAGGGGCGAAGAAGGCCTTCTCCGAGATGGGGAAGAACTGCGGGTAGATCGCCCGTCGCAGCGCCAGCGATTTCGAGCGCCCGGGTCCGGCCCTCCGGACCCGGGCGCTTCGTTTTCGAGCCCGGTCGCGGCACCCTCTCCGGTCCGAGCCCCGGAGCGTGATCCGCGACCCCCTCGCCATCCTCGGCGTCCTCGCCGCCGCCGTCTGGCTCGCCGTCCGGCTCGAGCGGGCGCACCGGGCCTTCGCCGCCGCGAGCGCGGGGCTCCTTGCCATCTTCCTCGCGGCGCTCGCCTCGAACCTCGGCCTGGTGCCGAGCGCGGGGCGGACCTACGACGCCGTCTTCCTCTACGTCGCCCCGGCCGCGATCGTCCTCCTCCTCCTGCGCGTCGACCTGCGCGCGATCGCCCGCGCGGGCCCCGCCGTCCTCGCCGGGTTCCTCCTCGCCTCGGTCGGGACGGCGGTGGGGTGCGTGGTCGGGGCGCTGCTCCTCCGGGAGCGCCTCGGCGAGCCCTGGTGGACGTACGCCGGAATGATGGCGGCGACCTACATCGGCGGGTCGGTCAACTTCGTCGCGGTGGGCCAGGAGTACCGGCTCGACTCCGCGCTCTTCGCCGGGGCGAACGCCGCCGACGTCGCCGCGACGGCGATCTGGGTGGGCGCGACGATCCTCCTTCCGCGCGCCCTCCGGCGGCTCTATCCCCCCCTGAAGGGGGGGAACCCCGCGGCCGCCTCCGGGACGGCGGAGGAACCGCCGCGCCCTCCCGGCGTCGCCGACCTCGCCCTCCTCGCCGCCCTGGCGACCGGCGCCCTCTTCGCCTCGAGCCTCCTCGCGGCGCGATTCCGGGGAGTCCCGTCCGTCCTCTGGGTCACCACGATCGCCCTCGTCCTCGGCCAGGTCCCCCCGATCCGGCGGATCCCTGGAATCGAGGAGGCGGGGACGTTCCTCGTCTACCTCTTCCTCGCGGCGATCGGAGCGACCTGCGACCTGACGGCGATGCTCGCCTCGGGGCTCGAGATCTTCCTCTTCGCCTGCCTCGCGATCGCGATCCACGGCCTCGTCGTCTTCGGCGCGGGGCGCCTCCTCCGACTCCCCGTCGAGGTCCTCGCCCTCGCGTCGAACTCGACGGTCGGAGGCCCCGCCACCGCGATGGCGCTCGCGCGCTCTCAGGGATGGGCCGGGCTCGTCCTGCCCAGTGTCCTCTCCGGGCTCCTCGGCTACGCGGTCGGGACCTACGCCGGAGTCGCGGTCTGCGAGGCGCTAAGGCCGGGGTGACGGCACCGCGCGAGCAGGATGCCGTCGCGAGGGGGGGGTCCCTGCCGCGGGGGCGGTTGTCCGGCGCGCGACCCGCCGACAGAATCCACGCGATGGTCGACGGCCCCTTCTCCCCAGAGGACCTCCTCGGTTCGCTTAACGAGGTCGAGAAGAAGAACGCTCCCCGAGCGCTCTATGTCGCCGGGGCTCGGAGCCTCCTCGTTGAGGGTCGCCGCGTATCCCTCGTCGGATCGCGGAGGGGGACGAAGGAGGGTCTCGACCGCGCCGCGCGGATGGCCCGGGAGCTCGTCGAGCGCGGGGTGATCGTCGTGAGCGGGCTCGCCGAGGGGATCGACACCGCGGCCCACCGATCCGCTCTCGAAGCAGCAGGCAGGACGATCGCCGTCCTCGGGACGCCTCTCGACCAATTCTTCCCCGCGGCGAACCGCGAGCTCCAGCTCCGGATCATGCGCGAGCACCTCGCGGTCTCGCAGTTCGCGCCGGGCGCTCCCGTCCGCCGCGAGTGGTTCCCGATGCGGAACCGGACGATGGCGCTCCTCTCGGACGCGACCGTGATCGTGGAGGCTGGGGAGGGGAGCGGCACGCTCCACCAGGGATGGGAGGCGCTGCGCCTCGGAAGGCCTCTCTTCCTCGCCGAGGCGGCCACGAAGAGCAAGGGCCTCCGGTGGCCGGAGGAGATGATCCACTACGGAGCCGGAGTGCTCCCCGACGGCGCGCTCGAGATCCTCTTCGACACGCTCCCCCAGAGCGGCCGTGCCGAGCGGTCCCGCCTTGCTCTCTGAGGTGCCGTTCGGCGCCTTCCTCCAGTACTCCCCGCACGGCACGAGCGAAGTCTCCGAGACGTCTCGGAAGTGGCGCGACGCCGTCAAGAACGACGAGCCGGGTGCGCTCCGGAGAATCGCCCGCGCACTGTCTGCGCGTCTATCGAGCACGGGCCTCGGCGCGTTCCTTGGATCCGGCATCGCCCTCGTTCCGGCTCCTCGGAGCGCGCCTCTCCGAAACCGCGATGCCCTCTGGCCGGCGCGACGGATCTGCGAGGAACTCATCGAGGCAGGCCTGGGATCCGAGATCCTCGAGGTCGTCGCCCGCCGCGAGGCGGTCCCAAAGTCGGCGTTCGCCCGCCCGGGCGAGCGGCCCGGACCGGAGGACCATCTCCAGACCCTCGCCCTCGCCGGGACACCCCTCCTCCCTCATCCGAGGATCACGGTCGTGGACGACTTCGTGACCCGCGGAGCGACGCTCCTCGCCGTGGCGTCCCTCGTGCAGCGCGGGTTTCCGAAAAGCGAGGTCCGGGCGTTCGCTCTCGTCCGGACGAAGGGGAAGGTCCAGGATGTGGAGACTCTGGTCGCCCCTTGCACGGGGCGGATCTGGCGCAGCGGGGGAAGGCTTCTTCGCGAGCCGTAGCCCTAGGATCGCAGCCAGGCCGGAATTCTCTCCGACTCCTTCGGGACCCCTTTGCCGCGGGGGTCAGAGAACCGCGACGGAGAGCGCGTTCGAAGTCGTGAACAGCCCGTTCGGGCTCCCGAGGTCGAGGACCGCCCACTGGAAGTGGGCGCTCGCCCCGACGAGGGCCGGATCGGCCGGGATCGGGAGACCCTGGAGGCGGTGGCCCGCGCCCGCGGAGCCGAAAGGACCCGAGAGGAAGGCCGGAGGCGGGACGGCGAGGACCGCGCCGTCGAGGAGGAGGTTGCATCCCCCGATCGGGAGCCCGGTCGGGTAGGGGAGGGAGCCGAGGAAGAGGAGGGCGGGCGCGCCCCCGAGCCCCCGGGTCACGGCCAGGCCGAACCCAGAGTTCCCGGCGGCGGGAGGTCCGCCGAACGCCGCGACGGACGGCGCGACTCCGCCCGTCCCCGCGCAACCCGACCCAAACGAAACCGCTCCGGGAGGTGTCCCAACGACGGAGAGGAATCTCACCTGACCTGCCTCGTCGAATCCGCCGGGATCGGCGTAGGGAGCGGCGACCACGAGGTCCGGGATCCCATCGCCGTTCACGTCGCCCGCGCCCGCCACGGACGTCCCGAAGAGGTCGCTGAAGAGGGAGCCCGTCAGCGTGGAGAGGAGAGCCCCGCTCGCCCCCGAGAAGACCCTCACGGCTCCGGCGTCGATCTCCGTCCCGACGTCGGCCGTCGGCGCCCCGATCGCCAGGTCGACGATCCCGTCTCCGTCCACATCGCCCGCGATCGCGACCGACTTCCCGAGCTGGTCGCCGATGGTTCCGAGGAAGGTCCGGAGTACCGCCCCATCCGCGCCCGAGAAGAGTCTCGCCTGGCCCGGCTGCGAGAAGGCAAACGGGTAGGCGCGGGGCGCGCCGACGAGGATGTCGGGAATGCCGTCCCCGTTCACGTCCCCGGCTCCAGCGACGGACGCCCCCAAAGCCTCGTTGAGGCCCGTCCCGTCCAGCGTGAAGAGGAGTCCGCCGCCCGCTCCTGAAAACACCCTCGCCGAACCGGCCCACGAGACCCCTCCGGGGCTGGCGTTCGGCGCGCCGGCGACCAAGTCGGGGATGCCGTCCCCCTTCACGTCCCCCACCCCGGCGACGGAGCTCCCGAACCCCTCGGAAGGCGACCCGCCGTTCACCGCGAGGAGGGTGGCGCCGTCCGCCCCGGAGAAGATCCTCGCGGCGCCCACGCCGGCGCCGAATGGGGTGGGGGTCCCCTGGGCCGCGTAAGGAGCTCCCGCGAGAAGATCGGGCACGCCGTCCCCGTTCACGTCCCCGGCGGAGGCCACGGCGTACCCCAGCGTCTGGCCAGGCGTTCCACCGTTCACGGCGAGCAGCGTCGCCCCGTCCGATCCGGAGAGGACTTGGACCCGACCGGCGTTGCCGAGGCCACCGGGGTCTGCGAAGGGCGCGCCGACGATCTCGTCCGGAACGCCGTCGCCGTTCACGTCGCCTGCGCCCGCGACCGACCATCCGAGCTGGTCCGCGGCCCCCGTCCCGGCGACCGTCCACTGGACGGAGCCGTCGGCTCCCGAAACGAGCCGCGCCGCGCCGGCCTCGGACAGCGCCCCGGCTCTCGCGAACGGAGCCCCCGCGAGGGCGTCCGGGACTCCGTCCCCGGTCACGTCTCCCACCCCGGCGACGGAGAACCCCGACCGCTCTCCATGAGCGGTCCCTTCGAAAACGGAGAGCGCGAGCCCGGTCGCCCCCGAGTGGAGCGTAACTCGGCCGTCCGCCGCGACCAGGGTGGGGTAAGAGGTGTACGGGGCCCCGACGAGGAACTCGGAGGCTCCATCGCCGTTCAGGTCCCCCACCCCGGCGACCGACCAGCCGAGGTTCTCCTCCGTCGAGGTCCCTGAAATCGTGTAGATCGGGGCGCCGGTCGCGCCCGAGAAGACCCTGGCCCTCCCGGCCCAGGCGTCCGGCGCCCCGGCGAGGATGTCGGGGACTCCGTCCCCGTCCACGTCTCCGGCCGAGGCGACGCTCCGTCCCAGGCGCTCGCCCGACGCGCCACCGGTGCGAGTCAACAGTAGCGCGCCGGTCGCTCCGGAGAACGCGCGCACCTGACCGGCTCCAGAGAGCCCTGCCCCCCCGAAGGCCTCCGGCGCCCCGACGAGGAGATCGGCGACG
>CBRGOK010000041.1:0-12795 GCA_967798035.1 uncultured bacterium | reverse complement strand
GCCGTTCAGGGCCGGAGGCGCGGCCGCGTGCTGCTGGTCCTGCCCGTCGCGATGAAGGGGCTCCACGGCCACGACATCTGGGCCGAGCAGGTGCCGGCCTTCTGGAGCTGGGCGGCGCATCTCGTCTTCGGCGTCGCCCTGGCGGGATTCCCGTGGGTCCACGGTCGTCTCGCCCGGAGGTCCGAGTAGACTCGGCGGACGTTCGTGACCCGACGATCCACAGGGAGAGGGGCGTCCGTCCGCGCCGGGCCCCAGCGCCGGATCCTCGAGACGCTCCGGCAACGGGGACCTCTGACGGCTCACGAGCTGAGGAAGATCCTCGGCGGAGGGACGGCGGCGATGGGGGCGCACCTGCGCCATCTCGTCGCCGCCTCCCTCCTCGCCTACGAGGAGGAGAAGCGGCCTCTCGGCCGGCCGGCCCGGCGCTACCGGCTCACTCCCCAGGCCGACGCCCTGTTCACGAAGCACTACGAGCTCCTCGCGGTCAAGATGACGGAGGCGCTGTCCCGGACGGGTCCGACCTCGCTCGACGAGATCCTCGCCCGCTGGGTCGAGGAGCTGGTCGGGTACTTCGACGCGAGGCTCCCGGGGGAGGGGGCGGCGAGGCTCGCCGCTCTCGCCGAGCATCAATCCCGGTTCGGGTTCATGGCCTCGATCGAGCAGGGACCGCACGGTCCCGTTCTCCTCGAGCGCAACTGCCCGATCGCGGTCGTCGCCGCGCGGTTCCCTCGGATCTGCGACCAGGAAGCGGCCCTCTTCGCGTCGGTTCTCCGTCGCGGAGTCGGGCTCTCCACCTGCCAGGCTCGCGGCGACTCGGTCTGCTCCTTCCGGATCGCGCGGGCCGCCCCCTGAGGGACCTCGGCCTCAGGCGCGACGGCGGAGGAACTCGTCCAACCGTCGTCGGACCTCCTCGGGCACGGATTCTCGCGTGGCGTCGCGGAGGATTCGGGGCGTCTCCCGGTAGGAGCGGACGAACTCGAGGCAGGGAGGACACGCGGCGAAGTGGTCGTCGAGCGCGGCCTTTTCGGGAGGCGGGAGCCTCCCCTCGAGGTAGTCGAGGAGCAGGTCGATCGACTCGCGGCAGTTCTTCATGCTTCTCCCCCCGTGATCCGGCCCAGGTAGCCCCGCAGCATGAGTCGCGCCCGGTGCACCCGCTGGCGGACGACGTCGACGCCCACCCCGAGCACCTCGGCCGTCTCCGCCGTGGAAAGCTCCTCGAGGTCGCGCAGCACGAACGCGTCGCGGTACGCCTCGGGAAGCCCCGCCAGGGCCTCCCTCGCCTTCCCCGCCAGCTCGGCGCGCTCGAGGACCTCCTCGGCCCGAGCCGCCCGGCCGTAGTCGAGGTCGAGGCGGGCCATCCGGCCGGTCTCGTCGTACGTCGGGAGACACGCCTCCAACGAGACCGTCTCCTTCCGCCGGCGAGTGCGCCGTCGCGCCAGCGCGGCGTTCGTCGCGATGCGGTAGAGCCAGGTCGAGAAGCGGGCCTCGCCGCGGAACGTGTCCAGCCTCTCGATCACGTGGAGGAACGTGTCCTGGAGCACCTCTTCGGCGGCCTCCCGGTCTCCGACGAGGCGGAGCGCGACTCCGTAGACGCGAGGGGAGTGGCGCTCGACGAGGAGGTCCAACGCCCCCCGGTCCCCGGCGCGGGCGCGCTCGACCAGCGCCTCGTCCGCCGGCGAGTCGACCTGCGTCCGGGGAGGCTTCATCCGATGCGGCATTGTGCGCCGCCCTCGGCAGGACGAGAACGTGCGAGTCCGGCGCTCCCGAGGTCCAACTCGCCCCTCCTCGCCCCGTAGACTCGTTCGCCCGAACCGGAGGATTCGATGACGGACCTCCTCGCCTGGATCTTCCTCGCCGCGTGCCCCCAGAGCCCACTCGAGACGGCCAAGGGCCAGCGCGGGATGACGGTGGAGGACCTCCTCTCCGTCGAGAACCTGGGGTCGATCGCGCTTTCGCCCGACGGACGGTGGGCGGCGGTCGCGATCCAGCGCTCGAAGCGGGAGGCCGGGTTGTTCACCCGCACGCGGCTCGGGGGGGACGATCGCTCCGACCTCTGGCTCGTCGCGACCTCGACGGGCGAGCGCCGCCGCCTCACCGACGGGGCCGCCGACGGCAGCGGCACCTGGGCGCCCGCCTGGTCCCCGGACGGGGAGCGGCTCGCGATGCTCACGAGCCAGGGCGGCGACCAAGCTCGCCTCCTCGTCTGGTCGCGAAGCACGGAGACGCTCGAGCGCGTCGTGGAGGAGGGAATCCACCTGGGCGCCCCGCTCGCGACGGGCGACGCGAGGGGGTACGGGTTCGCGTGGCTGGACGAGACGAGGATCCTCGCCGTCCTCGTCCCTCCCGACTTCCGCCCCTTCGACTTCGGCGGCGACCACGAGACGCAGCTCCTGGCGCCGAGGGCGTGGACGAGGATGCAGCGCGGGCTCGAGCCGAGCGTGAGCGTCCTCGTGAGCGGAGCACCGCCGCCTCCCGCCGGGGTCGCGACGGTCGCGATCCTCGACGTCGCGGGGCGCCGGTCGACTCCCCTCGCCGAGGTCGAGGCCGCCCTCCTGTCCGCTCCGCAGGCGAGTCTCGCCCCGGACGGGCGGCACCTCGCCGTCCTCGAGACGGGGCCTCGCCCCCCGCCGGCGCCCGGAAGACCGATGACGTTCGACGAACGCGGGCGAACCCGGGTCGGCCTCGTCCGGGTCGGACCCGGGCGCGATTCGCCCCGCTGGCTCGAGGGGATCGAGCGAGCGAGCCTGGACACGATCGCCTGGTCCCCCGACGGGAAGTCGCTCGCCGCGCTCGCGCCGCGTCGGGGGGAGGGCTCGGACGACGCCGTACACCGGATCGACGCGCAGAGCGGCGAGCGGCGGTCCGCGAGCCCGCCGGGCTGGAAGGTCACGCGGCTCCTGTGGCTCGACTCCGAGCGCCTCGTCGTCCAGGCCTCGGCCGACGCGCAGAGGCCCGGGCCGCGAAGCGACTGGTGGCTCCTCCCCCCCGGCGGCGAGCCCCGCAACCTGACCGCGGCGATCCCGGAACCCCCCTCCGCGGTCACCCGGGGCCCGGACGGCATCCTGCTCGCTGTCGCGGGCGGCGATCTCTGGCGGATCGATCCCGCGAGCGCGCCCTCGAACCTCACGGCCTCCTTCGCGCCCACGGTCCGTTCCCTCGCCAGGCGGCAAGGACCCCCGGGGAAGAGGGACCTGCCCGAAGTCGTGATCGACGCGGGCGAGGAGGGCGCGACGTCTCCCTACCGGGTTTCCCTGGAGGAGGGGCCCCACCCCATCGAGTCCGTGTCCGCCCCTTCGTCTCACGCGACGGTCGATGCTCACTGGCCGTCGCAGCGAGCCGTCGTCTTCCGGGCCGTCGAGGACGACGGCGTCTTCGCCTGGGCGACGGACCTGTCCTCCGGGCGCACGACGCGCCTCGCCGCGATCAACGAGCACCTCGCCGACGTCGCGCCCGCCCGCCAGCGGCTGGTCGAGTATCGCGGCGCGGACGGGGACCCGCTGAACGCGCTCGTCCTCCTCCCCCACGACTACCAGGAGGGGAAGCGGTACCCCGTCCTCACGTGGGTCTACGCCGGGGACGTGGTCCGCAAGATCCGGAGAAGGCCTCCCCTCGCTGACAAGTTCAGCGAAAACACGCTCAATCTGCTGCCGCTCCTCGCGCGGGGGTACGTCGTGCTCCTTCCGAGCATCCCTCTCCCGCCCGAGGGGAAGCCGGCGGACCCGATGATCGAGCTTCCGAAGGGGGTGATCCCGGCCGTGGACCGGCTGATCGAGCTCGGGATCGCCGATCCGGATCGGCTCGCGGTGGGCGGACACAGCTACGGCGGCTACAGCGCCTACGCGATGATCGCGACCACGAACCGGTTCAAGGCCGCGATCGCCTCGGCCGGCACCTCCGACCTCGTCAGCCAGTACGGCACCCTCGACGCGCGGTTCCGCTACGGGGAGACCGCGACCGAGGGGGACTCCGAGCGGCGCTGGGCGGAGGGGGGCCAAGGGCGGATGGGCGTCCCCCCCTACGAGAACCTCTGGAGGTACCTGCGCAACAGCCCGATCCACTTCGTGGACCGCGTGCAGACGCCGGTCCTCATCATCCAGGGGGACATGGACTTCGTCCCCCTCGCGCAGGGGGAGGAGTTCTTCCTCGGCCTCCACCGCCAGGGGAAGAGCGCGCGGTTCCTGCGCTATTTCGGCGAGGGGCACACCGTGGAGTCGCCCGCCAACGTCCGCCACATGTGGGGGGAGATCTTCGCCTGGCTCGATACGCACCTCGGCCCGCCGGATCGTCCGCCGTCGCCGAAGTGACCGGCGCGGGGCTCGCTCTTCGACCGGAAGGAGCGGCCCGAGCAGCGCAACCGTACTTGGCAAATAGTGCGCCTAGACGTAAAGGACGGTGGCGTGATCGAGCGCCCCTTCTGGCACGCCCGCAGCTCCGGGATCCGAGCCGGCTGCTGAAGATCGGCGCCTGAACGCCGGCTATCGGAGGAGGGGGAGCGGCTCGAAGGGTGCTCCGAGCGTCGCCTCCGCACGCCAGCCGAGCCAGCGCTCGAGGACGGCGGCGTAGACGCTGCGGAAGTCGACGGCGAACCGGACGTCGCCGTCGTAGAGGTTGGCGAGATCCGGAGGCGGTCCGTGAACGCCCCCGTTCACGGGACCGGCGAGGAACATCGGCCCCGCGGCGCCGTGGTCGGTGCCGTGCGATCCGTTCTCCCGCACTCGGCGACCGAACTCGGAGAAAGTGAGCAGGAGGACGCGGCCGCCGAGACCCTGCCCGTCGAGGTCGGCGAAGAAGGCGGCGACGGCCTCGGCGAACTCGCGGAGCAATCGCGGTTGGACGGAGGCCTGCTCCGCATGCGTGTCGAAGCCGTAGTGGCTGACGTGGAAGAGGCGCGTGCCGAATCCGGACCGGAGGACCTGCGAGACGGCGCGGAGGTCGCGGCCGAGGTCGGTCGCGGGATAGGCGGCGGAGACCTTGGCGCTCGAGGTGGCCCGCTCGAGGGCCTCGGCACTGGCGAAGGCGGAGCGGGTGGCGGCGGCGACGAAGGCGAGGTCGGTCCCCTCGGGCCGGGACTCGGCGGCGAGGGCGGCGAGGAGGGATCGGCGGGCGTCCGCTCCCGGACCGCCCGCGGGCGCGACGCGGTAGGCGTCGAGGGAGAGGATGGCGGTGGCGCGGCCGCGCTCGCCGACGAGGGAGAGGGGGAGCTCCGGGTCGCCGAAGGAGGCGGCGGGGAGCGAGCCTTCGGGGAGGTCGCCCGCCGCGTCGAGGGCTCGTCCGAGCCAGCCGGTGAGGACAAGTTCCTTCTCGGGGAGACCGGTCTCCCAGATGTCCATCGCGCGGAAGTGGGAGCGGTTCGGGTTCGGGTATCCCGCGGTCGGGACGATCGCGAGGCGCCCCGCGTCGAGGAGGGGGCGGAGCGCCTTCATCTCGGCGTTGAGGCCGAGGTGGTCGTCGATCCGGATCGCCCCCTTCGCCGCGGTGCGGAGAGTGGGACGGGCGCGGTGGTAGGCCTCGTCCTCCAACGGGACGACCGTGTTCAGGCCGTCGTTCCCGCCGCCGAGACGGACGACGACGAGGGCGTTCTCGGGGGAGCCGTGGCCGGAGCGCAGGACCTTCTCGCCGAGGAAGCGCCGGAGGAAGCCCGGCGCCGCCGCCCAGGCGAGAGGGGAGCCGATCGCCGCGAATGCGCCCTGCCGGAGGAACGAGCGGCGGTCGAGCATGTCAGTTCATCTGGTACTCGGGGAGGGCGAGGATCGCCTGGACGAGGCGGCGGCCGGCCTCGTCGGCATTCCCCTCCCTGGCCGAGGCGACGAGGCGGTCGCGGACGGATCGAGGGACGTCCCCCTGGAGGATTCCTTCGAGGGCGAAGCCGACGGCCTCCTCGGGCGAGCGGCGGACGGAAGAGGGGAAGAAGACTTCGGGATCGACGGAGCAGCCGAGGCGGCCCTTCTCGACTCCGGTGAGGTCGGCGGCGAACCGGTTGCGGGCGAGGACCGAGGCGGCGCCGACCCAGCCTCGGCCCCCCTCCCACCCCTTGACGTTCGGCGGCTCGAAGAGGCTCTGGCCCATCTCGCGGAGGGAGGCCCCGAGGGCCTTGGCGTCGGCGCGGAGCCCGAGCGCGCGGAGCGCTCCGACGGCGAACTCGACCGGGCTCTTGACGAGGGAGCGACGGGCCCTCGGAGAGAAGAAGGCGCGGGAGCGCAGGATCGTCTCGACGAGGAGGCCGACGTTCCCCTCCGTCTCGCGGAAGCGCGCGGCGAGGGCGTCGAGGACGACGGGGGAGGGATCGGGGAAGGCGAGGAAGGCGAAGAGCTTCCTCGCGAGGAATCTGGGAGAGGCGTCCTGTTGGGTGCAGAGGGCGACGATCTCGTGCCCGTCGAACGGACCGCGCCTGCCGAGGACGCTTTTCTCGCCTCCGTCGTGCGCCCGGACGTTGAAGGAGAAGGAGCCCTGGCTCGTGTGCCACCCCGTGAAGGCGCGCGCCGCCTCGCGCACGTCGGCCTCCGTGTAGGGGCCGAGGCCGAGGGTGAAGAGTTCCATCAGCTCGCGCGCGAAGTTCTCGTTGGGCCGGCCCTTCTCGTTCTCGTTCCCGTCGAGCCAGACGAGCATCGCCGGGTCGCGGGCGACGGCGAGGACGAGGTCGCGGTAGGAGCCCGCTCCCTTCTCGAGGAAGAGGAGGTTCTGGCCGTGCATGAGGCGCAGGCTCCCGACCTTGCGGTTCGAGGTCGCGAAGTGGCCGTGCCAGAAGAGGGCGAGCCGCTCCCGCAGGGGGTCGCCCCCCGAGAGCATCCGGAGGAGCCACCCCGCCTGCAGGATCGCGACGTCGGCGAAGTCGAGGAGGGGGAGGACGCTCTCGCGGGCCTCCCGGTAGGCCGGAGTCTCCGCCGGTCGGACGAGGAGCTCGACGGTCCCCTGCGGGCCCCGCGCGAAGGCCGTCTCGACCTCGCCGCGCGTGCCGCCGAACCCCGCGCGCCGGAGGAGGTGGGCGGCGGCCTCGCGGGTCCAGGGTTCGGAGGCCGAGGGCTCGAAGCGGGCGAGGTCCTCCTCCGGGGCGCGCATCAGTAGAGGAAGCGGAGCACCGCCTCCAGGGAGACGCCCGAGCCGTCGGGGCCGAACGACACGGTCGCCCCCTCGACGCGGGCGAGGAGGTCGAGGAAGAGACGGAAGTCGGCGACGACGCGCTCGCGCGGCTTCCCCTTGAGGACCTCGTTCGCCACGATCGGCGCCTCGTTCTCCTCCAGGATCTCGCGCAGGACCGGGCCGTCGATGTCGAGGCGGTCGACCGCGCGGGCCGGGGCGAGCCCCGCGTCGAGGGCGGCCTTCAGGGACTCGAGGCTCGAGGAGAGATAGAGGCGGTCGCCGACGAGGGCGTAGGCCGGGGTCGCGTTGAACTCGACCGGGAGCGGGCCGTCCCCCCCTGGCGGGAGGTAGCGCGCGACCTGGACCGTCGCCTCGCCGTGCTTCTCCGTGGAGAGGAGGAGCCCCTCCTTCCCCTCCTGCCCGCGCTGCGCGTTCGCGAGGCCGACGCCGGTCTGGAACGCCATCGTCAGGGCCGAGCGGAGCGCGTCGGGATTCTTGAGTCGCCAGACGAGGACCCCGCCAGGGAGGCGGACCTGCGGGGGGCGCGGGAGGCCGTCGAACGCCTGCCGGCAGAGGAAGAAATCCACCTCGGCGCCGAGGTGGGGGAGGATGTCCTGCTCGAACCGGCGGCCCCCGAAGAGGACGCGCGCCGCCATCCGGAGGCCGGAGTCGTCGAGGGGGCCGAGCGCCTCGCGCGCGTTCCAGAACGCCTCGAAGTCGCGATGGAGGCGCAGGACGAGGAACTCGCCCTGGGGAGGGACCGCCCGGGGGGGAGGAGGAGCGTCCTTCGCCGGGAAGAAGATCGGCCGGATCTCGGCGGGGAGGTCCCCGGGCGGGACGGGGACGTGAAGGCTCGCCCGGAACGATCGGCCCGAGCCGGAGACGGCGAGGCCGAGGAAGGGGGAGGCGTTGACGAGCTCCCGGATCGCGCCGAAGAGGAAGGCGGCGCCGGCGTCGGGGGGGGAGGGGAGGAGCTTCCGGTCCGGACCGGCGATCCTCGCGGTGTCGAGGAAGGCGAAGAGGGAGGCTCCTCCCGGGGCGCTCTTCCTCGCCGCGCGGAAGGGGGGGGCGGCGGAGAGGGAGGTCGAGGTCCCTCCGGCGGCGCGCGAGAGGGCGGCCTTCAGGACCGCCTCGCTCGTCGAGGCGAGCGTGAGGGGCCCGCTCGAGGCCGCGAAGACCTTCTCGTCGATCGCGAAGAGGACGCCCTCGCCGATCTCCTCGCGCCGGATCCCCTCCCCCTTGCGCTCCAGCGTCACGAGGTTCGCGAGCCCCTGGAGCGTCTCCGCGGCGAACTCGGCGTCCTCCTCGGCGGCCCGGGCGAGGAGGAGGAGGTCGGGCTTCTGCGGCGAGGAGCCGGGAAGGAGGGCCGCCGCGAAGCCCTTCGAGACGACGCGGCGGATCGACTCGTCGAGGGGGACGCCGGAGAGCCCCTTCCACGCGGCGAGCACCTTCTCGAGGTTCCTCCCCTTCGGGCTCTCCAGGAACTCCTTCCACCCCGGCGAGCCGCGGACCGCGCTCTCGAGGGGAGATCCGCGGAACCTCGCGTAGAGGGCGCCCGGCTCGAGGAGCTCGGCGTAGGCGACCGCCTCGGGGGGGGCGAGCGCGGCGAGGTCCTCGACGACCCCGGAGCCGGTTCGCGGGAGGAGGAGCGCGGCGAGGGCGAGGAGCATCGGCGGGGGCCTCCGGCCCGCGGATGCGCGGGCCTCGGGGGGTATTGTGAAGCCCTTCTTCGGGCGGGAGGTAGCGTGGGCTTACCGCGGGCGGAGGAGGGCGCGGAGGGATCCGAGGAGGGACCTCCGGACGAAGACCGAGCCGTCCCGCACGCGCGTCCGGTAGGCGGGGACCCGGACGCCGCGGAAATGGAGATGCTCGCCGGTCCGGGCGTCGAACGCCCAGCCGTGCGAGGGACAGACGGCCGTCGATTCCTCCACGAGATCGGTTCCGAGGAATCCTCCCTGGTGGGGGCAGCGCGCCCCGAGGGCGGACAGGCTCTCCCCGATCCGGAAGAGCACGATCGGCTCGCCGTCGACACTCGCCCGGATCCCGCACCCGGGCTCGACCTCCTTGAGGGAGGCGACGCGCTCCCAAAGGAGGCTCACGCTCCCGCGCCGCCGCCGCCGGAGGCCGCCTTCAGGCGGATGAAGTGGAGATTGCGGAGGTAGATCGCCGTGTTCGGAAGGTAGGCGAGGATCCCGACCGGATCCCGACGCTGGACGAAGTAGGCGAGCATCAGGAGCGTCCCGCCGATGCTCCAATACCAGAAGGAGACGGGGATGACGCTCTCCCGCCGCCGCTCCGAGGCCACCCACTGGATCAGGAAGCGGATCGAGAAGGCGGCGTTGCCGAGGAGACCGACGACGACGAAGGTGCTCCACTCGAGACCGAGAAACCCTCGGGCGTCGACGAGGGGCGCCGCGACGAGCGAAGCGATGAACATGGAGGTCCTCCGCCTCCTTTCTCCCGCCGCGGGCGCCGGAGTTCCAGGGGCTACCAGGTCTCGGCCGCGGCCACAGCGCCGCAGGTCCGCTCGGCGAGGAGGACCAGGACGGCGAGGACCGCGAGGAGGAACACCGAGGCTCCGAGGACCCGTCCCCCGGATCCGGAGCGGACGTCCAGGGGGTCCTCCGACGCGGGCGCGTCGCCCCTCGTTGTCCAGGTCCCGCCGGATTGGAGAGGGACATCGCTCACCCGCCGATTCCCCCTCGTCCCGACGGCGACGCGGACGCGCTGCGGCTCGGGTCCCTCGTTCGTGAGGGTCACCTCGTACTCCCCACCGGACGGTTCGAGGACGAATCCCCCCTCGTAGTCCTCGATCAGGCGGAGGTTCCTCGTCCGCAGGTAGAGGTCGCCGCTCACCATCGCGAAGGAGGGGAGGGCCTCGAGCCGCGGGCGATTCCCGAGGATGCGGAGGAACGGACGTCCGCTCTCCGGCCATCGGGCGACCACGTGCGGCGCCACTCCCTCCAGGCGCCGCAACTCCTCGGGGGCGAGGGCGTCGTCGCGGACCGCCACGAACGCGCCCTCGGGCTGTTCGAGGAGCCGCGCCGCGCGCTCGGCAGAGACACGGGGGCGGAAAGTGTCCAGGAAGAACTGGACCGCCATCGGCGTGTTCACGTGGACGAGGGGGAACGCCTTCCCCGCAGACGCCTCGACGCGGCGGGCGAATCCCTGGCATCCCTCGGTCCGCTCGACCTCGTCCGTCCGGCTGGTCACGAGGATCTGTTGCGCGACCAGGAGGGCGACCATCCCCGCGGGAATCCCGAGGAGGCGCGCGCGGAACCCCCGGGCCATCCCCGGGTGGATCCGGAGCGCCATCTCGCGTCCGCACAGGAGGGCGGCGGCGGGGAGGAGCGGGATCACGAGGTCGCGCCGCTGGTGGGAGCCGAGGGAGAGCAGGGCGAGGCCGGCGAAGAAGAACCCGAAGAGGAGCCGCTCGAAACCGCGCGTCCCGGTCTCCGGCGAGGGATGCCTCGCCACTCGCCAGAAGCCGACGCACGCCGCGAGGCTCCAGGGGAGCCCCGAGGCGAGGAAGGAGGCCGGGGGGACGTAGAGCCTGGCTCCGGGGTACCGGCCGGGCGTCGCCTGGACGGCATGCCCGATCAACTCCTGCCCGATCATCCTCTCCAAGACGGCGCCCCCGTGGCTCAGCCCCGCGAGAACGAGCCAGCCGGCGGTGACCGCGAGGAAGAGGAGGACCCCCGGGACCTGCGTGCCGCGGAAGGGGACCGCTTCCCCGCGACGGCGCTCCCAGAGGAAGGCGAGGAGCAGGCCCGCCCCGACGAAGAGGAGGCCGAGGGGGCCCTTCGTCAGGGTCGCCGCGGCTCCGGCGAGCCAGGCTGCGGTCCACCCGGCCCCCCGGACCCACGCCCGGTAGCCGAGCATCAGCGTGAGGAAGACGGTCGCGCCGAAAAGGGGGTCGGTCCGGGCGAGGAGCACCTGCTTGAGGCCGCTCGGGGAGAGGAGGCAGGCGATCGCCCCCCAGAATCCCGCCCCTCTCCCGAACGTCCGGCTCCCGACGGCGAGGACCAGCCACGCGAGGAGGAGCGTCGCGATCTCGCTCGGGAAGCAGAGCGTGAACCGGCTGATCCGGCCCATCGCGGCGGTGGCCGCACCGGCGAGCCACGTGAACATCGGCGGCTTGGAGGCGACCTCCTCCCGGAAATCCCGCTGGCAGATCCAGTTCCCGTTCTGGACGGCGTCCATCACGTAGGAGGCGACCCGCTGCTGGTCGTTCGCGAGGAGGTCGGAGGGGGAGAGGATCCGGGTGAGGAAGAGGGCCAGCCACGAGGCCGTCACCAGGCCGAGGAGGAGCAGCGGGCGCGGGAGGGACCCCGAGGAGGGCGCCGTCATCGTCGTCGAGCGCGCGAGAGGGGTCCGGGCCGGACCCCTGTCAGCGCAGGAATCGCCGGCACTCGAGCGCCAGCGCGCCCAGCGGGCGGCCCTCCCTCTGCAGGATCCCGTCCTCGTCGTCCAGGATCCTCCGCCAGTGCCGGTCGTAGATCGCGATCTCGGTGCCGCGGTGGGAGCCCATCGGCACCTCGAGGATCCCGCTCGGCGCGTGCATCCCGAGCGTGTCCCACCCCGACACGATCCGCACGCGCCCCTCGGGCGGGTCGAGCAGGTTCTCGCCGAGCGTCCAGTCCTTGCGGAGGGCCGGATCGGCTCCGAGGCTCTCGAGCAGCGTCGCGGCGAGGTCGAGGTGGCTCGTCGGCCGCGTCTCCTCTCCCGGCGGAACCCCCGGTCCCGCGAGCACGAAGGGGACCCGGACCTGCTCGATCGTGTAGTTGCTCGTGTGCCCCCAGAAGCCGTTCTCGAGGAACTCCTCCCCGTGGTCGCCGGTCACGACGACCAGGGTCTCCTCGAGGAGCCGGCGCGACGCGAGCGCGTCGAGCGCCCGCCCGGCGATCCCGTCGGCGTAGCGCACGGCGTTGCGGTAGCGGTTGAACACCTTCCGGACCTCCTCCTCCGAGAGGCCGTCCGCCACCGAGGAGAAGTTGACGTCCGGGGCGCAGGGGCGGAAGAACTCCTCTTCGGCCGGAAAGGAGTACCTCCCGTGCGGCGCGTCGAGGAGGAGGAACGCGAGGAAGGGCCTCCGGGGCTCCGCGCGCCCGTCGAGCCATTCCTCGAAGCGCCGCGCGACGCCGTCATCCCGGCCTCCGGGTCTCGCGGTCGGGAGGCGATCCTCCACGGAGCCCTCGATGCGCACCCAGGCGGTCGACCGGAATTCGGGGAAGTCCATCGAGGCGCTGGTGAGGACGCGCATCTCGTAGCCGCGCTCGAGGAGCGCGTCGATCAGGACCGGCGAGCGATGCTCTTGGAGCACCGGTTTCCAGTAGGTGCCGTGCAGCCCGTAGATCAGCCCGAAGATTCCGAACCGGGTCGCGTTCCCGGTGCTCAGGTGGTCGCGGAAGACCCGGCCGCGCGCCGCGAGCTCGGTCGTCCGGGGCATCACGTCGGGGCTCAGCATGTCCGCGCGCGCCGAGTCGATGACGACGACCAGGATGTTGGGCGCGGGGCCCCCCTCGGGGAGGGAGGGGGCCCGGCGCGGATAGTCGAGGAGGATCCCCCGGTGCGAGAGGTCGACGCCCGGGCGATCCTTCATCCTCGCGCCGAGGTGGCGCTCCGCGAAGCGCTTGATCGTGAAGTGAGGGTAGACCGGGTAGACCCGGGCGAAGGCCGTCACGCGCGAGTCGCGCACGAGGTCGGCGTGGGCATAGA
>CBRGOK010000040.1:0-12813 GCA_967798035.1 uncultured bacterium | reverse complement strand
GGCGGAGGACGGGGGGGGTGAGGAGGGGGGGGCGAGGGACGAGGGGGGAGGGGGCGGGGAAGGGGAAGGGGGAGGCGCCGGGGCCGCCCTAGACCCCGACGTAGCGGCGGCGGTAGAGGGCGCGCGCGGCGAGGCCCGCGACGAGCGCGAAGCCGAGGAGGACGCCGCACTTCCCGAGCATCGCCGGGTCGGTCCAGTGCTTCCCGTACCAGAACATCCCCTGGTAGGCGCTCACCGCCCAGTGGGTGAGCGTCGACTGCGTGAGGATCTGCGCCGAGAGCGGGAGGTCGATCGTCTGGATCGGGAACCACGCCCCCCCCATCGCCGACATGACGAGGATGAGGAGGGTGGAGACCCCCTCGGCCTGCTTCTGCGTCCCCGCCCAGGTCGCGATCAGGATCCCGAAGGAGTTGACGGCGAGGAGGGTCGCGAGGCTGACGACGAGGAGGGTCGCGGGGTCCCGCAGGGCGTCGACGGCGAAGACGACGCTCCCGAAGGAGAAGAGGAGGGCGAGCTGGATCGCCCCGCAGATCCCCGAGAAGAGGTACTTCCCGAGGAGGAGGGATTCCGCCGGCGCGGCGGCGAGGCGGATGCGGTCGAGGGTCTTCTGCTCCCGCTCCCGGATCAGCAGGCTCGAGCAGGCGACGAGGCCGAACATGAGCATCATCACCCCGTTCCCCGACACGACCTGCGCGAGCATGTAGGAGAGCTGCTTCGGTCGCGCGGGGGGCTTCAGGTCCACGCGCTCGACCGGGACGAACTCCGTCATCACCGACCGGAAGTCGAGGCCGTCGTCGCCGTCCCCGAGCCGCCCCTCCTTCTCCGCGTCGGTGAAGAGCCCCTCGACACCGGAGGAGAAGGCCGTGGCGATGGCGAGGATCCGGTCCTGCCATTCCTCGGGGAGCCCCATCAGGTGGAGGGCCCGCGCCGTGAGGATCGGGGCGCTCTTCCCTCCCGCGGCGGAGAAGAAGGCCTGGAGGAGGCCGATCGAGACCATCTGCGACTCCATCTCGCGACCCGGGTCGCGGTAGAGGCGCAGGCGCGGCAGCTTCCCTCCCTCGATCGCCTCCCCGAACCCCGCCTCGACGAGGAGGGCGTGGTGGGCCTCCCCGTCCTCGACCTTCTTGCGGAGCTCGTCCGCCGAGGGGACCTTCTCCCCCGGCTTCGGCTGGACGCGCAGCGTCGAGGCCTCGCGGAGCGCCTCGACGAACGCGGCGCTCGTCTTCGATCCGTCGAGGTCGGCCACCCAGAGCGTCGTCTTCGAGAGCCCCCCCTCCTTCCCGAAGGCGAACTTCATCACGAAGCCGAAGACGGTGACGAGGACGAGGGGGAGGGCGAACCCGAAGAGCATCCCCGTCCGGTCCCGGAAGTAGATCCGGAGGTCCTTGCGCGCGATCGTCCAGGTCGCCTTCCAGAGGTTCATTCGTCCCGCAGCCTCCGGCCCGTCATCTGGAGGAAGACCGCCTCGAGGTCGGCCCCCGGGAGTCCGGCGGCCTGCGCGAGCTCGGCGGCGGTGCCCATGCCGAGGACCTTCCCGTGGTCGAGGATCGCGAGGCGGTCGCACAGGCGCTGCGCCTCCTCCATGTAGTGGGTCGTGTAGAGGAGGGTCCGCCCCCCGCCGGCGAGCGCGCGGAGGCTCTCGAAGAGGTGGCTCCTCGACTGCGGGTCGACGCCCACCGTCGGCTCGTCGAGGAGGAGGAGGTCTGGGCCGTGCAGGTCGCCGGCGGCGAGGTTCAGCCGGCGTTTCATCCCGCCCGAGTAGGCGGCCACCCGGTCGCGGGCGCGGTCGGCGAGCCCCGCGAGCGCGAGACCCCGGTCGACGGCCTCCCCGAGGGCCTTCCCTCCGAGGCCCGTCAGGGAGCCGAAGAACTCGAGGTTCTCGCGGGCGGTCAGCTCCTCGTACAGGGCGACCTCCTGCGGCACGAGGCCGAGGTGCCCCCGGTGCGCGCCGCGGAGGGCCGGCTCGAAGGGCTCCCCGTGGAGGAGGAGGCTCCCCCGAGAGGGCCGGCGCAACCCGGCGATGCAGGCGATCGTCGTCGTCTTGCCCGCCCCGTTCGGACCGAGGAGGCCGAAGATCTCCCCGCGCCGGATCTCGAAGGAGACGCCGCAGACCGCCTCCCGATCGCCGTAGGAGTAGGCGAGGTCGCGGACTTCGAGGAGCGTCTCCGTCGCGGGCACGGCGCGGGACGCTATCCGATCCGGGCCGGGGAGGGAGGCCGCCACGCCGCATTGGTGCGCGAGGGGCCCCGGATCCTTCGCCGCCCCTCCCTCACGGTCCCGGCGAGGCGGGGACCGCCGCGGGCCTCGTCGCCCCCCGGGGTGAGAGCGCGAGGTAGAGGGCGCCCGACAGGAGGAAGCCGACGAACCAGGCGTAGTCGTAGATCCCGCGGAAGACGGCGAGAAGGTGGTCCCCCCCCGTCGCCGCCGCCCCCGCCGCGACCGCCTCCCACCTCGCCGCGTGGGCGAGCCTCCAGGGCTTGACCGCCTCGAGGAGGAAGCCGGGGACGTTCACGGCGACCCCGACGGCGAGGGAGAGGATGGCGATCCAGTTCACCCCGCCGCGGTACTCGTAGATGCCCCCGCGGCGATAGAGGTCCCCGACGTCGAGGCGCATGCGCCGCAGCAGGAAGTAGTCGGCGATCAGGATCCCGCCGATCGGACCGAGGAGGGCCGAGTAGCCGACGAGCCAGGTGAAGATGTACATCTCGGAGGCCTGGATCAGCTTCCAGGGGAGGATCAGCGCGCCGATCACCGCCGTCAGGATCCCCCCCGCCCGGTAGGAGATCCGGGAGGGGGCGAGATTCGAGAAGTCGTTCGCCGGCGAGACGACGTTCGCCGCGAGGTTCGTCGTCAGGGTCGCGACGGAGAGGGCGAGCATGCAGAAGAGGGTCAGCATCGGCCCTCCGACCTTCCCGAGGAGGACGACCGGGTCCCAGATCGTCTCCCCGAAGAGGAGCGGGGTCGCCGAGGTGACGGCGATCCCGATGAAGGCGAAGAGGACCATCGTCGTCGGGAGCCCGAGCGCCTGCCCGACCCACTGGTCCCTCTGGCTCCGCGCGTAGCGCGTGAAGTCGGGGATGTTGAGGGAGAGCGTCGCCCAGAAGCCGACCATCGCCGTCAGGCCGGGGGCGAAGGCCCGCAGGAACTCCCCCCTCGTGTGGAACCGCGACGGCGCCGAGAGCATCGGGCCGAAGCCCCCCGCCTTCGCCCAGGCCCAGGCGAGGAGGCCGAGCCCCGCCGCGATCAGGAAGGGGGCCGCCCACGTCTCGAGCCACTTGATCGACTCGGTCCCGCGCAGGATGAACCAGAGGTTGACAAGCCAGAAGATCGCGAAGCAGAGGAGCTCCCCGGGAGTGACCCCGACGAGGGCGGTCACCTGTTCCAGGGGGGTGCGCACCTCCCTCAGGGAAGGGGACACCGCGAGGGCGAGCTCGTAGAGGGAGTGCCCCCCGATCCAGGTCTGGATCCCGAACCAACCGCAGGCGACGAGCGCCCGGAGCAGCGCCGGGACGTTCGCCCCGAGCACGCCGAAGGAGGCGCGCGCGAAGACGGGGAAGGGGATCCCGTACCTCGCCCCCGCGTGGGCGTTGAGCAGCATCGGGACGAGGACGATCGTGTTCCCGAGGGCGACGCAGAGGATCGCCTGCCACCAGGACATCCCGCCGTCGATGAGCCCGGAGGCGAGCTGGTAGGTCGGGATGCAGACCGACATCCCGATCCAGAGGGCGGCGTAGTGCTTCGCCGTCCAGGTGCGCGCCGAGGGCGGCGTGGGGGCCAGGTCGGGGTTGGTGAGGGCCACTTGGGGGCGCCTCGTTACCCCGCAGGGGGGGAGGGTTGCAACCGGCCCCGCCGGACTCCAGTGCCGGGCCTGGAGTTGGCGAAAAACGCACGGACGTCCCTGCCCCCGATGCCCGACCCCCCGTTCGCCGGCGCCCCCATCCCGACTCCGGGCGACGGCGAACGCTAGCGGACTCGGGGAATCCGGATTCCCAGGAAGCGCCCTCCGTACCTCCTTGTTCCCGCAGAATCCCACCGACCCGAAGCGAGGAGTCCCCGTCCCGGGCGTGGCCATGGAGCCGATCGGATGCCCCCCCGTGCCCGGTTGCCCCACGGGGTTCCCCGCGCCGACGTCTCCACCCGCGCACTCTCCCGTCCAGGACTCCGACTCGACGGTCGACGCCGCCTCGGAGGAGCTGCGGGGAGCCCCGACCTCGTCGGAGGGATGGGCGGCGAAGACCCTCGCCGCGGCCGAGCTCGCGGTGGCACTCCTCCTCTTCCTCGGCTCCAGCGTCCTCCGGCTCCTCCCGGTCGGGGAGACGCCCTGGATCCTCCTCCTCGGCTTCCTCTCCCTGCGAGTCCGGCGCCTGGGGTGGGACGCGGTCGGGCTCGCCCGGCCGGCGAGCTGGGGCCGCACCCTCGCGCTCGCCGCCTCGGCGGCCGCCGCCCTGCAGGTCCTCGGCTCCTTCGCCGCGGAGCCCCTCCTCCCCCGGATCACCGATCGCGCGACAGATCTCTCGATCGTCGGCCCCCAGGGGCGGAACGCGACCGCGTTCCTCGGCGAACTCGCCCTGCTCTGGACGCTCAAGGCGTTCGGGGCCGAGTTCGTCTACCGGGGCTACCTCCTCAACCGCGCCGCCGACCTCGGCGGCCGGACATCCGCGGCGTGGGTCGTCTCCCTCCTCGGCGTGAGCGTCCTCTTCGGCATGGCGCAGTCCCAGCCGAGCACCGCGGGCGCGGTCAACGCCACGCTGACGGGCCTCTTCCTGGGGGGCCTCTACCTCGCGAGCGGCCGGAACCTCTGGGCCCCCATCCTGGCCAACGGGATCTCCCTCACGATCGCCCTGGTCCTCATCTTCACCGGGGCCGTGCCGGGCGTGGGCCGGTAGAGGGCCACCCCCCCACCGCGCCCGGTCTACTTCGCGGGGACGAGGTCGAACTTCCCCGCCCCCTCCTCGTAGAAGAGCGCCCCTTCCTTCGCGTCGCCCCCGCTCCAGTGCTTCGTCCCGGCGGGAATGCGGAGGAAGCACCCCTTCCCGACCCGGTGCTCGCCCGCGTCGGTCCGGTAGATGTAGGCGCCCTCGATCCCGACGATCCACACGTCGCTCGTGTGCGTGTGGGCGCCGTTGTCGATGCCCGCCTTGAACCGGGTGAACGCCCCGTAGGCCCCCTTCTCCGGGTCGCCCCAGAGCGCCGCCTTCGAGACGCCGGGGATGACCTCCTTGAACTCCGCCTTCTCGGCGGCGGCGAAGACCGCCCCCTTCTTCTCGGCCTGGGTCGACTCGAGGGCCGAGACGGCGGCGAGGCCCACCGCGGCGGCGACGAAGAACGAAACGATCTTCTTCATGGGAGTCCCTCCGAGAACCGTGGCGGGGAGCGTACGGAATAGCCGAGCCGGAATCAAAGAGCGCCGGGTCCTACCCGAGCGAGCCGCTCCTCGTACCATCGTTCGCCCCCGCTTCGGAGCGGGCCCATTAGACATCCCCTCTCCCGCCGAGAGTTCCTGCGCCGGTCCGGATCGGTCGTCGGCGGAGCGGCGTTCGGCGCCGCGCTGCGGCTCGGCCTCACGTAGCCGCCGTGAGCCCTCCCTCGAGTCGCTGTCCCGGATGCGGGCTCGAGATGCCCCCGGGGAAGACCGTCTGCCACGCGTACTTCAACGTCTCGCCCGAGTGCTGGTCCGTCTTCACGGAGGCGCTCGAGAAGGAGTACGAGAACCCCGCCGTCTTCGGGAGGGTCCACCGGCTCACCGTCGATACCTACGCCGTCCAGCACGCCGGCGGCCGCCACCCGGACAAGTCGGTGGACGTCCACCTGATGGGCCTCTACCTCGCCCTCGAGCGCGGGATCGCGGCCCTCCAGGTCGCCCCCTACTTCCAGCGGTTGATCAGCGCCGTGACGACCTGGCCGCACTTCCCTCCGCCGGAAGACCAAGGGCCCCTCACGATCTTCGACGTGGCCGCGGCCGACTCCCCGAGGGATCACGTTTCGTGCGTCCGGGACTGGGCCGACCAGGTCTGGAGGGCCTGGAGCCCGCATCACGAGGCGGCCGCGCGCCTCGCCGCCCTCGCCTTCTCCCTGCCGCGCGTCGCGGCCCCGAGGAAGCGGAGCGGCCGGCGCCCACCTCACCTCGCCGCCGGCGGCTTGTAGCCGGGCGGCTTGCGAGGCGGGTGCTTCGAGAGCCCCTCCATCGCCAGCGCCACCGCCTTCTCGAGCTGCGGGTCCTTCCCCGCGATCAGATCCTTCGGCCACTCGACGACTTCGACGTCGGGGGTGACGCCGGCGTTCTCGACGGCCCAGTTCCCCTCCGTGTCCATGATCCCGAAGGACGCCGCCGTCACGCTCCCGCCATCCATGAGCGGAGGGTAGCCCGAGATCCCGACGAGGCCGCCCCAGGTCCGCGTCCCGACGAGGGGGCCGATCTCCATCTTCTGGAAGAGGTAGGGCATCGCGTCGCCGCCCGAGCCCGCCATCTCGTTCACGACCATCACCTTCGGCCCCTCGATCGTCCCGAAGGGGGAGCGGCCGAGCCACTCCTCCCGGTTCATCCAGTAGCAGAGGACCTTCCGGTCGAGGACCGAGACGACGTAGTCGGCGAGCTGGCCGCCGTGATTGAAACGCTCGTCGAGGACGACCCCTTCTTTCCCGAGCTGGCTGTAGAAGTCGCGGTCGAAGGAGGCCCTCCCCTGCCCGCCCGTGTCGGGCATGTAGACGTAGGCGAGCCGTCCCCCCGAGAGATCCTCGACGCGCTTGCGGTTCGCCTCGACCCAGGCGCGCTTGCGCAGCGACTGGTCGTCGGCGACCGGGACGACGGTCGCCGTCCGCGGGCTCGAGCCGTCCGGTTGCTCCGAGAAGGTGAGCTCCGTCTGGCGGTCCGCCGTGTGGACGAACGCCCGCTCGAGGTTCTCGGCCCCCGTCAGGGGGACCCCGTTGACGGCGATCAGGTAGTCCCCGACCCGGGCGTCGACGCCGGGCTCGGTCAGCGGGGCGCGGAGCCCCGGGTTCCAGTTCTGCCCCGCGTAGATCCGGGCGATGCGGTGGCGGCCGTTCTCGACGGCGAAGTCGGCGCCGAGGAGCCCGACCGGCGCCTCCTTCGGCACCTCGGGCATCTCCCCCCCGCCGACGTACTCGTGGCCGCAGCAGAGTTCCCCGATCATCTCCGCCACGAGGACGTTCAAGTCGGAGCGGTGGCGGACATGCGGGAGGAAGGCGCTCCAGCGGTCCCACATCTTCGGCCACTCGATGCCGTGCATGTTCCGGTCGTAGAAGTAGTCCCGCTCGATCCGCCACGCCTCGCGAAGGATCTGGGGCCACTCCCGCTCCGGGTCGACGCGGACCTTCACCGCGTCGACGGCGAGCGCCTTCTTCTCCTTCGCCTCGAGGTCCGACAGGGACCAGCCGTCCTTGGTCCGCAGGAGGAGGGACTTGCCGTCCGCGGAGATCTCGTAGTCGGCGATCCCCTTCGCGACCTCTTTCGCCTTGCGCTCCTTGAAGTCGAACTTCTTGAGGGCGGTCCCGATCCGGGGCCCCTCCTCGTCCTCGTCCGCGGGCTCCCCCTCGACGAGGAAGTAGAGCGCCTTCTCCCCGCACTGGAGGGAGCCGTAGTCCCCCTCGGGGAGCGGGAGGGCGAGGACCCGCTGGTCGAGGCCCTCGGCGTCGACGGCCGTCTTCGGGGGCTCCTTCTTCTTCGGCCGCGACTCGGAGCCCGCCTCCTTCTCCTTCCCCTCCTCCTTCCCCTTCTCCCCCTCCTGGCTCCCTTTCTCGTCTTTCCCCCCCTTCTCCTCCTCCTCCTCGGCGTCCCCCGCCCCCTCGTCGCTCCTCGGCGCGACCGGGCTCTTCTCCCCCTTGCGCAGGACGCAGACGTAGAGGTTGCCCCGGCCGTAGCGCGCTGCGGAGGCGCTCATGTCGAGGCCGAAGCGGTTCGGCCCGCTCGCGGTCGAGGCCCGGAAGAAGAGGAACTTCCCGTCCCGCGAGAAGCAGGGGCCGTCGGCCGAGCCGAAGGCGTCCGTCACGCGCAGGACCTTCCCCGTCGCGACCTCGAAGAGGGCGACGCGGTCGTAGGTCGTCGAGGGGTCGCGCTGCTCGAAGGCGATCCACGCCGAGTCCCCCGACCAGACGCCCGCCGGCCGCACGACGCCGAGGGACCCGGCGCTGCGCCAGACGTCGGTCAGGGCGCCGGTCTCGAGCGTCACGAAGGCGAGGCGGTTCGTCTTGTCGTTGAAGAGGATCCTCTTCCCGTCGGGGCTCCACTTCGGGTCGTGGTAGAAGCCGCCCCCCCCGAGGTCGAAGGCCTTCGCCTCCTCCTTCCCCAGGTGGTCGCGCACGAGGAGGCGGTACTCCCCCGAGGCGTCCGTGAACCAGGCGATCTTCGTCCCGTCGGGCGACCAGACCGGGTCGCGGTCGTGGGCGGCCGGGGAGTTCGTGAGGTTGCGCGCGTCGCCGTGCTCCCTCGGCACCGTCACGACCTCCCCCCGGGTCTCGAAGACGGCGCGCTTCCCGTTCGGCGCGACGGAGGCCTTCCGGACGGACCCCTTCGCGTCCTGCCAGCGCGGGCGCCCCTCGAGCCCGTCGCTCGGGCAGAGGATCGCGAGGCGGGTCGACTCCTTCTTCTTCGGGTCGAGGAGGTGGATCGCCCCTCCCCGCTCGAAGGCGATCACGCCCCCCCCCGCCGTCATGTTCCGCACGCCGAAGTCGCGGAACTCCGTCACCTTCGTCGCCTCCTTCCCCCCAGGCTTGAACTTCCAGACGTTCATGACGCCGTCGCGGTCGGAGGCGAAGAAGACCTCCCCGTCGACGAAGCAGGGGAAGGTGTCGGTCGCGACGACGTGCGGGACCTGCTCGACCTCCTTCGTCGCGCGGTCGAAGATCCAGATCGGCGTCGTCCGGCCGCCCCGGTAGCGCTTCCAGGTCCGGAAGGCGTCGGGGACCGGGGTGTAGACGATCTTCCCCTCCCCGCCGAACGTCGCCCGGAAGGCCCTCGGGATCTCGAGGAGCTCCTCCGGCCCGCCGTCCACGGAGACGAGGTAGAGCCGCGCCACCTCGGCCCCGCCGAGCCTCGGGCTCGCGAAGAGGACGCGTTTGCCGTCGGGGTGCCAGCCCACCACGCGATCGGCCATCGGGTGCCAGGTGAGGCGCTTCGGCGTCCCCCCCGTCGTCGGAAGCACGTAGACGTCCGCGTTCCCCTCGTACTGGCCGGTGAACGCGACGAGCCGTCCGTCGGGAGAGAAGCGCGGGTTCGACTCGAGCCCGGCGTGGCTCGTGAGCCTCCGGGCGGTCCCGCCCGCGCGGGAGGCGATCCACACGTCGTTCGCGTAGACGAAGGCGACCTCCGCCGCCGAGACGGTCGGGTCCTGGAGGAGGAGCGTCTCGCCCGCGGTTCCCGCGGGGGTCGGGACGGGCGCCTGGACTTGGATCGCCGTCGCCGGCCGGGCGCAGGCGGTGAGGGCCAGGATGGCGAGAGGGAGGGAACGGACGGCGTGGTAGCGGGGCGACATGCGTTCGGACTCCGGAGCGGGGAGCGCGCCGGGGACTCTATCGCGATCGCGCGGCCTCCAGAGAGCCAGGTTCAGGGGAACCCGATGTCACGGCGAAGGGGCCCGCGGGATATTCCAGGCGACCATGGCCCCGGATCCCCTCCCCGCCCGGCCGGAGCTCCTCCTCGCCAATGCCGACTGGGTGCGGGCGCTCGCCCGGAGCCTAGCCATGGATTCGACGGAGGCCGACGACCTGGAGCAGGAGACCTGGCTCGCCGCCCTCGACCACCCGGCGCCGACGGGCGGGAGGCTCCGACCCTGGCTCGTCCGGGTGCTGCGCAACCTCGTGAGGAAGAGGCGTCGGACCGACGTCCGACGGAAAGCCCGGGAGGAGGCCACCGCCGGACCCGCCCCTCCCGGCGATCCCGCCGACCTCGTCGACCGGATCTCGATCCAGCAGGACGTCGTCCGGACGGTCGTCTCCCTCGACGAGCCCTACCGGTCCACGCTCCTCCTCCGGTACTTCGAGGGGCTCGAGATCGGCGAGATCGCCCGGCGTCAGGGGATCCCCACCGCGACGGTCCGGCAGCGACTGAAGAGGGGGCGGGAGCGCCTCCGCGAACGGCTCCTCCCTCGCTATGGAGGCGATCGTGAGGCCTGGGTCGCCGCGATGCTGCGCCTCGCGGAAACGCTCCGACCGCACCCAGCGCCGCTCTCTCCCGGGGTCCCCGTGCTCGCCGCCGCCGGGAAGAAGGTGGCGGTCGGGATCGCCGCGACCCTCCTCGTCGGCGTCGTCGGCTGGAGGGCAGGGATCTTCCCCGTCGGGCCGCCCGCAAACCCGATCCCCCCGACACCCGTGGCGGAGGCCACGCCCTTCCCAGGGAACGAGCGGGAGACCGGGAGGTCGGCGGAGGAGTCGAGGTCTCCGGGTGCCGTGCGACGGGCTGCGCTCGCGGCTTCGACGGCGACCGATCAACGATCGGGAGACGCGACCGCGTCCGGCCACCTCGTCGTCCGCGCGCGCTGGAGGGAGGACGGGAGGGCCGCGGAGGGAGTCGTGGCGGTGGTCGGCAGGCCGGGTTCGACGGATTCGTGGACGGCCTCCGCGGAGACCGACGATCGAGGTGAGGTCCGCTTCGAGCGCCTCCTCGCCGGTCGGTTCCGAACCGCCCTCTGGGGGGGCGAGGAGGAGGAGGTGCTCGTGGGCGGAGGGGAGGAGGTCCGCGTGGAGCTGTCGGTCCCGCGCGGATTCGCGGTCGTGGGACGCGTCGTCGACCAAGGCGAGAGAGGCGTCCCCTCGGCCGATGTCTGGCTCTCGGCTCCCGAGAATTCCCGGCTCGGTCTCGTCGTCTCCAGGACGGACGAGTCGGGAGGGTTCCGTCTCCCGTTCGTGACGGTGGACCAGTTCATCGGGGCGCGTGCCGCCGGGAAGCCCCCTTCCTACCTGCAGTCCGTCCGCGGCCGACCGGGGGACGAGGTCCAGATCCGGATCGTCCTCGAAGATTCCACGGCCCGGTTCGCGGGGAGCGTCGTCGACGGCTCCGGGGCTCCCATCGCGGGTGCGTCCGTCGCCGTGACCGACCCGGACCGGAACTCGACCGTCCTGCTCTTCGACGGTCGAGGGACCCGCAATCCGCCGCCGCAGTCGACGGTGACGGACGGAAGCGGAGCGTTCCGGTTCGACTCCCTCGCGCCGAGGCGCCGGCTCCTGGTCGTCTCGGCGCGGGGATTCGGCCTGTTCTGCAGGGAGATGGAGGCGCCCTCCACGGACGAGGAGGAGGTCCGGGTGACGCTCGAGCCGGAGGCGCGGGTGTCGGGTCGCGTGACGGACGACCGCGGCCGCCCTGTCGCCCGCGTGAGGGTGGAGCGGATCGGGCCCGAGTCCCTCTCTCGGTCGAGCGTGACCTCGGACGAAGACGGACGGTTCGAGCTCGCCGATCTCCCGGTTGAGGACTCGACCTTCACGGCCCGCCACGATCGTCTCGGATTCGCCCTGGCCCGGCTGCGGCCGGAGGCGGGTCGGACGAGGGAGTGGAACCCGGTCCTGGCGAAGGAGGGGGGGCTCTCCGGCGACCTCGCCGACGCGTCGGGCCGTCCGCTCGGGGGCTGGTCGATCACCGTCCGGGACCCCTCGGAGCGCGACGCGAGAGAGACGGTTGTCCAGACCGGCTCGGACGGGTCGTTCGCGGTCCCGCTCCCGCCGGAGGGGAGGCTCGAGATCCAGGCCTGCGCGTTCGGGGCCTGGACGGAGTTCCCGGCGCTCGTGCGGCGCGACGTCGATCCCGCCGGAGGCCCGATCCACCTCGTCCTCCCCGACCCGGCGCGCGCGTTCGGCCGGATCCTCGGGGCCGTCGCCGACCCGGAGGGGAAGCCGTCGGACGACGCGCTCGTGAGCGTCGACTCTCCCGGCTCGGCCATGTGGCGGGGGTTCGTTCCGCAGTCCGGCACCGGCCGATTCGAGATCGAACGGGTTCCTCCGGGACCCTGCCTCGTGGAGGTGCGCCCCCGCGAGTTCCCCTGGGTGTCCCTCGGTTCGCTCGAGGTCCGGGCGGGCGAGGTCGTCGACGTCGGGACGGTCCGGCTCCGGCGGGGAGGAACGCTGAGCGGCGAGATCACCGGCGCCGCGGAGGCCTCGCTCGCGACGCTCGAGATCGAGCTCGCCGCCGAGGAATGGAAGGCGGCGAGGCCCGTCAGCCGGAGCGGCAGGCGATTCTGGACGGGAAGCCTCGCCCCGGGCCGTTACTGGCTCTCGGTCCGCGGCGAACGCCTCTGGAGCGAGGGGGCCGAGTGCGAGGTCGAGGAGGGGCTCGGGAAGACGGTCCGCCTCGTCGTCCAGCGCGCCGGCGTCCGGACGGCCCGCTTCGAGTTGCCGCCGGGGGCCGCCCGGCCCGGGTGGCTCTGGTGTGAGGTCCATCGCGACGAGGTGCCGGTCTGGGTCTGGGGCATGGAACCCTCGCCCGGGCGCGTGCCGGAGGCCCGGATCTCCGTCCCGCCGGGGACCTATCGTGTCCACGCGGGGACCGACACGGGCCTCTCCTTCGAGGGGCCGCTCGTGATGGGGGCCATCGGCGAGGAGGGACCCTCGCTCGCCGTCGCTCTGCGCTAGATCCCGACGCGAAGCTCGAGACCGTCGCTCGCCTGTGACGAGGAACGGGGCGGCCGGATCGAGGAGGAAGGGGCGCGCTTGACGGCTCCGAACTTCGACGGATAGCGTCAGCCCGTGAACGCGGCTCCAAGAGAAGACAGGTTCGGGGGGAGGGCCCGCGTGAGTCCCGTTGTGTGAGGTGACGACATGATCCGGACACTCCTCGCGTCGACCCTCCTCCTTGCCCCTCTCGCCTCCGCC
>CBRGOK010000039.1:0-12943 GCA_967798035.1 uncultured bacterium | reverse complement strand
GTTCGTTGGCAGTCTCTTGCTGCAGGAACTTCTCCAGCGCGCGCAGGGGGTGATTCTGCATCGCGGCTTTTTCAAAGAACTGTTTCACGGAACGTCCTCGAAGTTGCGGATCAGCACCTCCCCGGATTGCCCCGCCGGCCGACCAAGCCTCGTTCGCGGGCCTCGGGGGAGCGGGATTACGTGACACTCGGGGAAGAGGGCCAGGACGGCGGGGTGCGAGGTCGTCGTCATCGCCCAGCGCACCGACCGTTTCGTCGCGCGTCGTAGCGCCTTCGCCAGTCGCACGTGATCCGCATGGCCGAAATGGGACCACGAGAAATGGTCGTGGGTCAAGTTGAGTTCGCCCGGCTGGTAGGGCGGGTCAACGAAAAGGAAGTCCTTGCCGGTAGATTCATCGACCGATTCTTCGAAGTCACAGCACCGCAGTAGCGCCGTTCGCAGCCGCCGCGCGACGTCTTGCAGACATTCCCGTCCCAGAATCCAGCGTCGGTCCTGTCCCCCGTAACCGACGTTGAACTGCCCGCGAGAGTTGTGCCGCCACATTCCCTTGAAACACGTCCGGTTTAGGTACAACATCCGCGCGGCCTTGCGGGCCAAAGCGAGATCCTGGTGCTCCATGCCCCGGACCGAATAGTAGCCCTTCTTCGACGAGGGGAACCGCCGGAAATGCTGCCAGACCCGGTCCGGATGCCGGCGGATGCCGCGGTAGAGGTCGATCAGCTCAGGGTTGAGATCTGTGAGTAGCGCTCCTCGGGGGTTGAGGGCGAAGAAAATGGCTCCTCCGCCAACGAACGGCTCGACGAATCTCCCGTCAATGGCCTCCTTCCGCGGAAGGAATCGGACCAGCCAGTCGAGGACTCGCTGCTTCCCCCCCGGGTACCGAAGGAAGGAGACCGGTTCCCCGACCGTCACCCCCGCGAGAAGTGCCACGGTCGGAGCGGAACGCGTCTTGGACGGGTCCACCTATCTCACACGAACGCAGCGGCCGGATCCGCCTGACTCGGCGCGCGCGGTCGCCGTCGCGCATTCTCTCCTCGCATCCGACCGCGGCTTCCGATGTCTGTGATCCATGGGACGTGCCGAGCTAGACCGACCTTCCCGCCTCTCGCCGGCGTCGACCTCCGATCGCCCCCGCCGCGTTCGCCACCTCGCGCGCAGCATCGAGTCGGCCCGGGAACAGTCTGTCGGCAAGACTCCGGGCGCCGGCCCGCGGTGGAGGACGTGGGTGTAGTTCACCGTCGTCGCGAGGTTGCGGCGGCGGAGGAGCTCCTCGACGGTGCGCGCGTCGCTGCCGCCCTCGAGCGGGTACGTCGCGAACGAGGGCCAGAACGTGTGGCAGGTCGCCCCCTTGGGGATCTCGGCCGCGAGCGCAGCGCGACGGACGGCCTGCTGGACGACCGTCCCGTGGAGGTTGTGCCGGCGGCGCTCGCCGGATTCGGGATCGAGGTAGGTCCGCGTGGCCGGGAATAGCCAGGGCGACGGCCACTCGCGCCGCGCCGAAGGGAGCTTGTGGCCGAGCGTGCCGAGAAGCTCGGCCCATCCCACCCCGTCCGCGAGGTAGCGCTCGTGAAGCGCGCGGACCTCCGCGAGGTGTGCCGAGAGTTCGGCATTCTCGGCGCCGGGGAGCATCGTGAGCCGGTGCCTGTCCCCCTCGCCGCCGCGCACCGTAATCCGGTTCCGGTCGAGGTCGACGTCCTTCACGCGCAGCCGCCAGAAGTCGAGGACGCGAAGGCGGACCCGTAGAGCAGGGTCTCCATCAGGCAGGGACGCCCACCAACTGGGCGAGGACGGCTCGGACCTCCTCCCTCGTGAGGACGACCGGCAAGCGCGTCGTTGCGCTTGAGCGGGCCAGGCCGGCGAGCCGGGGCAGGTCGTGGCCGATCGCCTCGCGGGTAGGGGAAGCGCGAGGCCGCGAGCGCCTGGCCCTGTGTGGAGGGTGCGATGGGCCCGCGGGTCGCGAGAGAGTCAGGCAACGCAGTTGCCTCGGGGTTGCCGAGGTCGGCCAGATCCCGGCGGCCGTGGAACGGGGGGTAGCGCCGCACCCAGGGGAGGGAGTACCGCTCGGGTCGGGGGCTCAACGGGCTCGGGGGCCTCGCTCCGCATGCCCTGTCGCCGAGACGAGGGACGGGCTTGGGCCGAGAGAAGGGATGTTCGTAGACGCGACCCGCTTCAGTAGTCCGCTCGCGGTGGAGAGAGGCGAGGTCGGTCGGATCGGGGTCCCCCCATCTCCACGCCCCCCCGGGTGCGACCGGCTCCCCGCCGGGGCGCCCCAAAGTCGCCGTCCCCGTGGCGACCTCCGTCCGGGCCACCATAGGCTGCTGTCTATCTCGGGAGGCCGCCTTCGTCAAGGCGGGGCCGCCTGCAAAGATGCCAGGTGGCGGGGGATGCGGCTCCAGCCCGTCGGCGGGAGTCAGTCCTCGAGGATCCCCGATCACGCGTGCGGCCAGCCCGGCGCCCGGGAGAGGCGCGCCGTCTCGACGAAGGATTCCGGCCTGACGCAGCACTAATCTCCGGACGTGCGCCGACTCCCCCCCTACCCCGACGACGCGGAGGATCGGCTCCTCCGGGAGCGCCTCCTCGCCGGCGACCGTGCCGCGGCCGGAACGCTCCTCGAGCGCCACCTCGACGCCCTCTACGAGTTCATCCACTACCGGATCGGCCGGGACCGGGATGCGACGGAGGACCTCGTCCAGGACACGTTCCTCGTCGTGCTCCAGAAGATCGGGGACTTCGACGGGCGATCGAGCCTGCACACGTGGATCTGCGGGATCGCCAAGAACAAGATCCGCGAGCGTCGCCGGGTGCGGCGGGGCATCCCCCTGGACGACCTTCTGGAGGAGGTCGACCCGGAGATCGAACGGATCCTCGCCAACGTCGAGCGCGAGCCGCTTCCCGAGACGGTCCTCGAGTCGAAGGAGACGAGCGAGCTCGTCGGTGCGGTCCTCTCCTCGCTTCCGCCCGAGTACCGCCGGGCGCTCCTCGCGAAGTACCTCGAGGACCTCCCCGTCGCCGAGATCGCCCGGCGCACGGGGAAGGGGGAGAAGGCGGTCGAGTCGCTCCTGACGCGGGCGCGGACGGCGTTCGCGCGCGTCCTCGCGCTCCTGGCCGGGCGGAGGGGAGGGCTCGCGTGAGCGGGTCGGTTCTCGAACGGAACATCGCCGCGCTCCTGCGCCGGGCATACCGCCCCGTCCGGGCGGAGGAGGCGTTCCGGCGCCGGCTCCTGGCGGCGCTCGAGGATCGGCTCGGGGAGGAGATTCCCTCGAAGCCGATGCGGCGGACTCTCTGGACGCCGCGGCTCGTGCGGGGCCTGTCGATCGCGGCGGCCGGGCTCCTCCTTGGAGCGACCGTCACCCTCGCCCTCCGTGCGGGCAAGGGAGTCTCGGTTCCCGGATCGCCGGTCGGGGAGGTCGCGGGTTCGGGTAATGGGGCGCCTCCCGGGGTGACGCTGGGGGAAGAGGAGGGACCGGAGGTCGCTCCGAGCGGCACGCGCCGGCGGGTCGGGGAAACCGTGGCCGCGGCGCCCGAGGCGCCCGCTGCGGTGCCTGGCCTCGAGGGAACCGTCCTCGGAGCGGTGCGCGACGCGGAGACCGGCGAGCCGGTCGGGTCGTTCCGCGTCGTCCTCATCCGCGAGGAAGGGCTCTTCGAGGTGAGCGAGCCGATCGAGAAGGGGTTCGAGGACGCCGGGGGACGCTTCTCGCTCGGCGACCTCGAGGGGAAGCGCTTCCGGCTCTACCTCGACGCCTCGGGATACGCGATCTCGAGCCGCGAGGTCGAGGTCGGCACGGGCCCCATCGAGATCGCGCTGGTGCGCGGGGCGACGATCCGCGGCGTCGTGCTCGACGCCGCGAGCGGGACGGCTCTCCCCGGCGCCCGGGTGCTGAGCGACACCGACGCGCCCGCGAAGGTCCTCCCCACCTCGCCGCAGCATCTCCCCGGGAAGGACCGCCGCGTGGCCGTGGTGGGAGAGGACGGAACCTTCGAGCTTGCGCACCTCTCGCCCGGAAGCCACGTGCTGCGAGCGCTCCACCCGGAGAGGGCCCCCGCGTTCACCCGGCCCCTCGAGCTCGAGGCCGGGGGAGCGCGGGAGGGAGTCGAGCTGCGGCTCGAGGCGGGGGGCGGTGTCCGCGGCCGGGTGCGAGGGGAGCGCGGCGAGCCCCTCGCGAACAACCTGATCATCGTCTCCGTCTCCGACTTCGATCCGCGCCGGCGCATGACCTACGGGCTCGCGGTCACCGACGGGGAGGGGCGCTACGAGGTGGGGAACCTTCTCCCCGGCTTCCAGGTTGTCCTGTGGATCGGCCCCGTCGACCGCGCGTACGAGCGGACGGCGAAGGGGGTCCTTCCCGTCGTCGTTCGGCGCGGCGCGTTCGAGACCATCGACTTCGGCGGGAAGGAGCCGGAGGGGGGCGTCCTCGCGGGGCGCGTGCTCGACGCGCGGGGAGCGCCCCTCCCCGGCCTCGCGGTCTCGATCCAGCGCTCCGGGGACAAGAGCCCGACTGGCTGGCGCACAGCTCCGGTCGACCCGGACGGGACCTACCGATTCGCCGGTCTGCGGCCGGGCCGCTACGGGATCTGCGCCGGTGGAGACTCGGGTCCCAACTTCGTCGTCGTCGAGGAGGTGGACGTGGCCGCCGCGGGGGAGACCCGGCGCGACATCGTCCTGGCGGAGGGCGCGATCTCCGGAGCGGTGCTCGACGCCGCGACGGGAAGGCCCGTCGCGGGCGCGGTCCTCCTCCTGGAGCGCACCGAAGCGCCGGGCGTGGAAGGGAAGTTCGCCGGGAAGGTGATGACCGACCTCGAGGGGCGGTACCGGTTTCCCTTCCTGGCCCCGGGGATCTACGGGGTCACCGCCATCGACTTCTCCGGCGCCCGCGGATTCGAGCGGCTCGAGCCGCTCCGCCTGGGAGCCGGCGAGGCGCTCGGGGACGCCGACCTGCGCCTCGGGCCCGGCGCCATCGCGCGCGTGCGGGTCCAGGACGAGAGCGGCCAGCCGGTCGCCGGCGCCGAGGTCCGGATCACCGACCCCTCGGGTCGCGAGGCGACCGTGAGCCTCGATCCCACGACCGATTCCAAGGGCGCCTTCGAGGCGAAGGGACTTCGCCCGGGGCGCTGGGAGTTCTGCGCCGAGGCGGCCGGCCGCTGCTCGGACGCCGCGTTCGCCCTCCTCGAAGCGGGGGGCCAGGCCGAAGTCGCGATCACCCTCTCCAGGCCCTGAGTCGACCATGAAAGCCAATCCCTACTTCCTGTCCGCCCTCCTCTCCGGCATCGTCGCGGCCCTCGTGAGCGGGGCGCTCCGCCGGGGCGCCTCGGCCGAGCCGGGGCTGCGCGAGGAGCTCGCCCGGATCGGCTCGGAGCTGACGGAGCTCCGGACCCGGGCCGATCGGGCCGCGGGGGAGCTCGATTCGCTGCGCTCGACCTCGAGCGCCTCCGCCGTCCCCGCCCCGCGCCTCTCCCACGAGGAGATCGAAGCGAGCGTCGCCCGCTGGCTCGAGAAGAACCGACCGGCGGCGGCCGATTCCCCGGGGCATCCGGCCCCGGCCGCGGGCCGCGTCGCGGAGGCCTCGACGGCCCCGGGCGGAGCGCTCACGATCGAGAGCGCCGCCCGGATGCTCCTCGATCCCGACCTCGACGACGACAAGGCGCAGGAGATCTGGAAGAAGCTCCGCGCGCAGGGGCTCCTCGACGAGATGGTCGCGTGGTTCGAGGAGCGGGCGAAGCAGGACCCGAACAACGCGGACAAGCAGGTCGAGCTCGGCCAGGCCTACGTGCAGAAGATCTTCGAGGCGGGGAACACGCCCGAGGCCGGGACCTGGGCGGTGAAGGCCGACAAGTCCTGGGACCGGGCCCTCGAGATCGACTCCCGCAACTGGGACGCGCGCTTCTCGAAGGCGATCGGCCTCTCCTTCTGGCCGCCGATCTTCGGCAAGCAGCCCGAGGCGATCCGGCAGTTCGAGATCCTCCTCGAGCAGCAGGAATCGGGCCCGCTCCAGCCGCAGTACGCGCAGACCTACCTCCTCCTCGGCAACCTCCACCTCCAGGCCGGCGCGAACGACAGGGCGACGGCGGTCTGGCAGAAGGGGCTCGCGCTCTTCCCGGGGAACGCGGACCTGCGGGCGCGGCTCGTCTCGCGCTGAGCCGGGGTCGGCGGAGATGCCGCGGACGCGGGGCCGGGTAGGGTGGAGCCAGCGCGGTCATGGAAGAGAAGAAGCCTCCCGCGCCCGGCACCGAGGGCCGGGCGAATCCGTTCCAGGCCCTGCGGGAGAAGCTGGGCGCGCTCCCTCCCGGGCCGGAGCCGCCTCCCGCTGACCCGCGCGGGCCGAAGCCCGTGCTGCAGCGCGTAACCGTGCGCCAGGAGCGTGCCGGCCGCGGAGGCAGGACCGTGACCATCGCCGAAGGGCCGGGGTTCACGGGGCGCAAGCTCGAGCCCCTCGCGCGCGAGGCGGCGCGCGCCCTGGGAGTCGGGGCCCGCGTCGAGGGCGGTGCGCTGGTCCTGCAGGGGGACCAGAGGGAGCGCCTGGCCGCGTGGCTCGCCCAGCGCGGATTCCAGCGAATCGGTCGCGGGAACTGACGCGCCACCATCTCCGGGCGGGCGCGAACGACCTGGCGACGGCGGGCTGGCAGAAGGGGCTCGCCCTCTTCCCGGCGAACGCCGACCTCCGAGCGCGGCTCGCCTCGCGCTAGGACTTCACGCGCACGTCCCGGATCGCCGCGGCGGCCTCCTGGAGGAAGAGGCCGATCTGTCCGCGCCGCTCGGCGGCCGGCAGGGGGAGGCGGCCGAGGAGCTTGCCGTCGCGGAAGAACTCCGCCCCCTCCGCCGAGAGGTCGACGCCGAGGCGGATCGTCGCCCCCTTCTTCAGGCTCGCGGGCTGGAAGACCTTCAGGACCTCCCACTCCCGCCCGAACCGGGCGACGTCGATGGCCCCGTCCTTCCCGGCGCCGTAGACGGTCATCCGGGTCTGCGCGTTCACGCCGAAGGCGAGGGCGAGGTAGCTCTCCTCCGACACCTCGAGGGGCTCGATCGACGCCTCGAACCGGAAGGAGTCGGGAGGCTCCTCCCGGAGGAAGAGGAAGGAGAGGCCCTCGGTCCGCGCGCGGAGCGTCTCCCCCTCGAGCCGCCACTCCTCGTCCCCCTCCCACTCCGAGAGGTCCGGGGCGAGGCCGACCCGCCGCCACCGGCGGGTGTCGACGCGGGTCTCCTGGACGATCCTCGCCCTCTGCGCCCGCAGCGCCCCGTCCCCTCCGAGGACGCGCATCGCCCCGTCGAGGATCCGCAGGCCCTGGCGGGGGAAGCCGGCCTCGACGTACTGCGAGGCCGCGGCGCCGGCCCCCTCGACCAGGCCCGCCTGCGCCGCGGCGAGCCCCTCGGAGAGAGTCTTGTCCATCGACTCGATCCGCCGCATGCATTCCTCCGCGAGGGCGGCCTGCTCCGGAGGGGGTTTCGGGGCGGCGCTCGCGGCGGCGATCGCCTGGCGGAAGTGGAGGAAGGCCGCGTCGCGGCGCTTGAGCTCGGACTCGACCTCGGCGAGGCCGGCGAGGGCGGTGGGGTCATCGGGGCGCTTGCGCAGCGCCCAGCGGTACGACTCGACGGCCGCCTCGCGCTTCCCCTTCTCCCGCTGCCTGCGGGCCCGCGCGAGGAGGGAGTCGGCTTTCTCGGGTGGACCGAAATGGAGGTCGTGGAGCTCCAGGATCCAGGTCCGGAAGCGGCGCTCGAAGTCCTCGAAGGTCGAGACGCCGGGCTGCTTCGCCTTCTTGACGAAGGTCGCGGCGAACCGCTCGAAGGGGTCGTGCTTCCCCCCGGTCCGGTAGGCGTCGACGAACTCCCCGTAGAGCGGGCGGTAGACGCGCTCGCACGCCTCGTCCTCGTAGTTGTGCAGGAAGTAGACGAGGGCCCAGCCGACGCCGTAGTACTCGCCCGGGTAGGAGCCCTCCTCGAAATAGGAGACGACCTCCCGCAGGGTGGGCTTCCCCTCCTCGAGCGCCGCGCGGACCTCGTGGAGGCGGGAGTCCGGGATCAGGTTCGCCTCGACGGCGCCGTTCGGGAGGAGCCGCGCCCCTTCGAAGTAGGAAGCGGTTCCCTCGTTCAGCCAGCCGGGGACCAGGTCCGCCGAGATCATGTGGGTGAACTGGTGCGACGCCTCGTGGAAGAGCGTCTCCCAGAGCTCGGAGAGGGGTCGACCCTCCGAGCGGGGGTCGTAGGTGGCGACCCGGTTCTCCCCCACGACGTAGAAGCCCCCGACGCTCGCCGGCGGGCTCTCCTCGAGGGCGTCGAACTGCGCGCGGCTGCGGTAGATCCGAATCCCGCAGCGCGCCGTCCCGCCTCCCCGCTCCCGGTGGTGGAAGACGGTCCGGTAGAACCGGTTCATCTGCTCCATCGCCGTCGAGACCTGCTCGGCGAGGGCGCGCGGGAGGTCCGTCCTCACCGTGTAGTTGGGGCTCTTGATCTCCCACGCGTTCTCCCAGACCGAGTGGGCCGCGTCCTCCCGCGCGGCGCGCTCGGGCGAGCCCCGCTTCGCCGTCCGGACCGGCACGTCGAGGCCGGTCTCGAGGAGCGACTCGACGACCTTGCGCTGCGCGTAGAGGCGGTCGAGGGCGGCCTGCGCGCTCGCGGCCCTCGAGCTCCCCGCGCATCGGCCGTAGAGCTCGACCGCGTTCGCGTGGAGCCCCCGTCCCGCGGAGGCGTCCCCCAGGCGCACCAAGCGGCCCGCGAAGTCCTGGAGGAGGGCCGCCCCCTTCCCCTCCAGCGGATCGACCTCCGCCATCCGCTTCGTCATCGCCTCGAGGAGCGCCTTCCGCTCCGGGGTCTCCTGCGCGAGGTCGACCGCGATCGCGGCGTAGAAGAGCGCCTCGTCGGCCCGCCCGAGCGCGAGCGCCGCCCGCGAGGCGGCGTCGAGGAGCTCGAGGTCCTCCGGGGCGTACTCGAGGGCGAGCGTCGCCTCCTCGAGCGCGGACTCGCTCTTCCCCTCGGCGAGGAGGCCGAGGACGCGGGCGAGCCTCGGCGCCGCGCTGGCCTCCGGCCGCTTGGCGGAGGCGGGCGCCGGCGACTGGAGGAGGAGGACGAGGAGGGGGAGCGCGAGGGATCCCACGACCGACGGATCCTACAAACGCGGCGAGCCCCCGACGGTTCGACGCATCACCGGGCCCCCTACTGGACCGAGACCTTCACCCATCGGTACTCGACCGAGCGAGGCTTCCCTCCCTCCTCCCCCTCGGCGCGCGCGTAGAGGGAGTCCTTCCCCTCCCTCCGGTAGAGGAGGCGGCGGGGGAAGTCGTGCGCGGAGTTCTCGAAGGTCGCCTCGTTCTCCTTCCCCGCGACCTGCTTGAAGTCGGTCCCCGGCTTCCCCTTCGGCTGCGCGACGTAGAAGACGTCCTCCCCGCGCTGCTCGATCCGGAGGAACTCGAAGAAGACCGCCTTCCCCCCGGCGACCTGACGGTTCACGCCGAGCATCAGCCCGCCGGCGGGGGCGATCCAATGCTCCTCGCTGGAGCCGTTCCCCTTCGCCTCCTTCCAGGCCCCGGCCATCCAGGCGAGGGCCTCGACGTGGAACCCGTCGTGGGAGGGAGGGGTCGGGCCGGGGGAGACGGCGGAGAGGAGGGGAAGGGCCGACGCGAGGAGGAGGCGGCGCATGGGGGACCTCCGGAAGGGACCCGGATCAGGTCGCCACGATCGACGTGACGACCTCGCAGGGGACGGTCTGCGTACCCTGGGGTCCTGTCAAGCGGATCCCCGCCTGAGGCCTTCGAGAGACTCGCGCAGGAGCTTCCCCTCGGCCTCCACCTTCGTCGGCTGGTTCCGAAGGCAGAGACTGCCCCGAGGAACACCTGGGGGTCTTGCATGCATCCTCGGGAATCGTTTCCACTGGTGAGGCCCCTTGACAGCATTCGACCCTCGGCTAGGCTCGCGCTGTACCCGGTTCTTCTTGGTGGCGCCTCCGAGTGGTCTCGGGGCACGAGGGAGGGGCCGGAGCCGGGGAGGAGGTGGATGGCTGATGAAGTTCTCGCGCTGCATGCGGGGGGTCGGTTCGGCGGTGGCGGCGCTTCTCCTCATCGGAATCTCGAGCGCGCAGCAGGTGTTCGTGAACATCGAGACCGGGAACGACGTGAACCTCGGTCAGACGGCGGCGACGGCCGTGCAGACGATCACGCGGGCCCTCCAAATCGCCGCGGGGAACCTGACGATCTCCTGGAAGATCCAGGTCGCGGGGAGGACGGACAACACCGGGACGGTGCTGGCCTACGATGACAACTCCGGGACGACCCCGCCGTCCGCGGAGACCTTCCCGCTCCAGATGCTGCGGGATGTTACGCTCGTGTGGGACCAGGCGAACTCCGAGCTGCTCCCCGGCGCCCCGCCTGTGCTCGCCCGCCCGCTGATCCAGTCCACGGGCGCCTTCCTCCCGACGCTGGTCGAGTTCTCCTTTCCGGGGGCCGCGCCGAACGCCCCGGTCACGGTCTCCGGGATCGATTTCGAGGGCGGGCAGCCCGCCGTCTCGATCCCCGGGAACCCGAACGGCGCGGTCGCCGTCGTTCTTAAGGACGTCAGGATCCGGGACAGCGAGAGGTGCGTTCTCTCAGACGCCGGGGCCTCCGAGGTGGACGTCAAGCTCATCTCTTCCCTGTTCGAACTCGAGCCCCCGGTTCCCACCTCCATCGTCGGCAACCAGCCGCTGGTCGAGGTCAGGGCAGGCTTCTCCACGGGTTCCGTCACGTTGCTCGTGGACGGTTGCAGCTTCCGAGCGACGGGGAACATCGCGCCGCCGGGGGGTCTGCGTCTCCTCGCCGGGGCTGACGCGAGCCTGACGGCGAGAGTCGTGGCGAGTCTCTTCGTCGGGGGGCCGAACGGCCTCCCGGTTGGGATCGACCTGGTGACGGCGCTCCTGAGCGCAGGCGCCCCCGATCTCCTCCGGGTGGATGCCACGGTCTCGGGGTGCACGTTCCAGGACTGCTCCGACCAGGGGATGAGGTTCCAGTTCACGTCGACCGGTGGGGCGGGAGCGGCGGGCGATTCGGCCCTCAGCGTCACGGGCTGCACGTTCGACGGCAACGGCGGGCCGGCGCAGCTCTCGTACGACGTCTGGTCAGGGAACCGCCTGACCTTGGGCGCCACCTCCAACCGGTTCCTCCCGTCGGGGACGACCCCGCTCGCGACAGACGGAATCCTTCTTGTCAACAACGTCTCCGGCATCTACACGACCGGTCCGACCTCGACGGTGAGCGTGGACTTCTCCCAGAACCTGATCCGAGACCAGAAGGGCGACGGGATCCGGATCGTGGCCGGTCAGATGGCAATCACCGGGACGATCTCCCGCAACCAGGTCTCCGACTGCTTGGGGGACGGGATCGACCACTCGGCAGTATGGAACCTTGGGGCGCAGGCCTGCACTTCCACCGTCTCGATCGTGAACAACATGATCGGATTCAACGGGGGGAACGGGATCCTGAACCACGTCTTCTCCCCGGGTGGCGTCCCGGCCGGGGCCGCCCTGGTCGCCGCCCCGACGGGGGTGACGCACAACACGGTCTACCAGAACGGCCTCTTCGGTCTGCAGAACCAGGTCGACCCGGCCGGCCTGCCGATGCCGGCCTTCCCGGTCTACAACTCGGTCTTCTGGCTGAACGCGTCGGGTGACATCAACACGGCGAACCTTCAGGAGCTTGCAAACATCTTCTTCACGGACTTCTTCGGAAGTACGGTTCCCGGGAACGGCAACCTGTCCCAACCCCCGATGCTCCAGAATCCCGCGGCACGGGACCTGCGCCTGGCGACCGGCTCCCCGATGCGCGACGTGGCCTCCCTCACCCCGCCCGCCTCGCCCCCGGTCGACTTCGACGGGAATCTCCGGAGGATCGACCTGCCGGGCGTGGGGAACAACGGGCCGCTCTCCGCGCACGCGGACATGGGAGCCGACGAGCGGACGATACCGTAGACCACGGAGACCAGGATGCGAACGATGCTCGTCGTGACTCTGTGCGTGGCGACCGCCCCCTCGGGGGCGGTCGCCCAGTCCTACACCTGGGCGAAAGTTCTGATCAATCCGCCGGGGCAGGTGCCCGTCTCCTTGGGGGGTCCCGCTGGGGACTGGAACGGGGACGGTATCGGAGACTTCGGGGTCTCCTTCGCAGGCGGCGTGATCCCCGGGCGCATGAGGATCCTCTCGGGGTTCGACTACGGCGTCCTCGCCGAGTGGATCGGCTCGTACCTCCCCTTGCCATTCGGCGACGTCGAGAGGCCGGGACGCGGCGCCGGGTTCGCGGACGTGGACGGGGACGGAGCACGGGACCTCCTCATGAGCACTTCAGAGAGCTACCTCGGCTCCCTCCCTTTCGTGGGGAACGCCCGCGCGATTTCTCAGGCGACCGGATCCGAGATCTACACGGTCTGGGGAGCCGCGGCCTCGGACGCGTTCGGCTACTTCCTGATCGTCGTAGGGGACACCTCGGGTAACGGGGTTTCCGACTTCCTCGTGTACGCGCTAGCCGTCGACGCCCCGCCCCTGCTGAACGTGGGCGCCTGGTACCTGATCGAGGGTGTGGATGGGACCATTCGCTACCAGTGGACGGGGACGGGGTCGTACCCGCAGGAGCTGATCGCCCAGAACAACGGCGTCGGCGACATCGACGGCGACGGATGCGTGGACGTAGCGATCGCGCGTCCGCACGCGAACGGGGACACCGGGACAGTGACGATCCACTCGGGGCTCACCGTGCCGACCGTGATCCGCCAGCACGTCGGCACGGTGGCGGGTTGGCAGTATGGGAACGGAGCGATCTTCCCCCTCGGGGATGCGGACGGGGACGGGGTGTCGGACTACGTCATCGGGAGCTACCTCTGGGGCTCGGGAAACGCTTCGGCGCCTGGCGCGGCTTGGCTCTACTCGGGCGCCACGGGCGCCCTGATCCAGACGTATCAGGGGCCGGTGGGTACGGGGGCGCTTTCCCTGTCGGG
>CBRGOK010000038.1:0-12953 GCA_967798035.1 uncultured bacterium | reverse complement strand
GGCGAGCAGGAGCTTGAGGCGGAACGCGAGCTGGTTGGCGTAGCTCGCATGTGCGGGCGACGCGTCGAGCAGCGCCAGCTCGTTGCACAGCAGGCCGTAGACGCCGGGATTCGGCTCCGAGGTGTCGAACAGGCGTGAGATGGCGTCACACGCGCGGCCTGCGCTGTCGAGCGAAGCGGCATCGTCGCGCAGCCGGGGATGGGCGGAGAGGGTCTGTGCACCGGTGACGGTCAGCAGGTCCGAGCGGCCCTCGTGCAGGACCAGCGCCACGCGGAAGAACGGCTCCAGTCGCCCGCCGAAGCGGCTGCGCGTGCGCCGCACGCCCTTCGCGATAGCCGCGAGCCTGCCCCGGTGGGGCGTGTAGAGGTGCAGGATGCGATCCGCCTCGCCATAGCGGATGGAGCGCAGGACGACGGCCTCAGTCTTGAGCGACCCGGCCATCCGAAGCGCGACGGTCCTCGGCGCGGGGACCATGGGCCACGGCATCGCCCAGGTCTGCGCGCAGGCGGGGTGCGACACCGTCGTCCACGACATCTCGCCCGACTTCGTCGAGCGGGGCCTCGCCCGCATCCGGGAGAACCTCGCGAAGGCGGCCGAGAAGGGGAAGCTCTCCGCGGAGGACCCGGCGAGGATCGCCGGCCGGATCAAGGGATCGACCGACCTCGAGGAGGCCGTCCGGATCGCCGACGTCGTGATCGAGGCGATCCCGGAGGACCTCGAGTTGAAGCGCCGGACCTTCGAGCGGGTCTCGAAGGCCGCTCCCCCGACGGCGCTCCTCGCGACGAACACCTCCTCGCTCCCGGTCTCGCAGATCGCGGCGGCCTGCGCGGATCCCGCGCGCGTGCTCGGCCTCCACTTCTTCAATCCCCCGGCCGTCATGAAGCTCCTCGAGGTCGTGCGCGCGGAGACGACGAGCGAGGAGGCGCTCCAGCGCGCCCTCGAATTCGCGAAGCGACTCGGGAAGACGGCGATCGTCGTGCGCGACGCTCCGGGCTTCGCCACCTCGAGGCTCGGGCTCGCGCTCGGCCTCGAGGCGATGCGGATGCTCGAGCAGGGGGTCGCCTCCGCGAAGGACATCGACACGGCGATGAAGCTCGGCTACGGCCACCCGATGGGGCCGCTCGAGCTGACGGACCTGGTCGGGCTCGATGTCCGCCTTGCGATCGCCGAGCACCTCGAGCGCGAGCTCGGCTCCGCGTTCCGTCCGCCCGAGATCCTCCGCCGGCTCGTCCGGGAGGGGAGGCTCGGCCGAAAGAGCGGGCGCGGCTTCCACGAATCTCCCTCCCCGTCCAAGGAGTGAACGCGCGATGCCCATCCCCTTCGAGGTCGAGACCGGCCCCTACGCGATCGGGCTCTACCTCGCGGCGCTTTTCTTCCTGACCTCCCAGTTCATCCCGAAGCCCCTCCCGCAGGGGGAGCCCGACTCGCGCGACAAGGGGACGACCTACCTCTTCTGGCTCCCCTTCTTCGGGCTGGCGCTCCTCGTGCTGCGCCCCTACCTCCTCGGAGGCCGCCCTCATCCTGTGCTCGCCGTCGCGGGCGGGGTGCTCACGGTCGTCGGCGTCGGCCTCCTCCACGCCGCCCGCTTCAAGCTCGGCCGCCTCTACACGGTCCGGGTGAACATCCGGGAGGACCACCGCCTCGTGACGGACGGCATCTACGCAATCGTCCGCCACCCGCGCTACTCGGGCTTCCTCCTCTCCGGGGTGGGCATCCCGATGATCGTGGGGAGCGTGGTCGGGGTCCTCGTCTTCACGCTCCCGCTCTGGGTCGCCTCGCTCGTGCGCCTGCGGGTCGAGGAGACGGTCCTCTTCGAGGTCTTCGGGGACGAGTACCGGGCCTACGCCTCCCGGACGAAGCGCGTGCTCCCCGGGATCTGGTGACCGGGGCGATCGACTGCCACGTCCACGTCCAGCCGTGGGCGCAGCTCAAGCCCGGGGCGCGGGCGGCCTTCGAGAAGGGGCATGCGGGGTTCGCCGAGCTGGAGCGGCTCGTCTCCGACCCCGTCTCCTTCGCGGCCTACCTCGACGGAGAGGGGATTGCCGCCGCCGCCCTGATCAACTACCCCTCCCCCGTGATGGGGTTCGACGCCTCCGTGAACGACTTCGTCGCGGGCTACCGCGACCGTCGTCCCGAGCGCTTCCTCGCGTTCGGCGGGGTCCATCCCCCCTCGACGCCGCACCTCGACGCCGAGATGGATCGCCTGCTCGATCGGCTCCGGCTCGACGGGGTGAAGATCCATCCCCCGCACCAGGGGTTCGCCGCGAACGCCTACCTCGATTCGCTCCCCGACCTGCGGACCGTCTACGCGAGGTGCGAGGCGGCGGGGGTCCCCGTGATGATCCACACGGGGACCTCGATCTTCCCCGGGGCGCGCTCGCGGCTCGGCGAGCCGATGGCGGTCGACGACGTCGCCGTCGACTTCCCCGGCCTCAAGATCCTCCTCGCGCACGGAGGGAGGCCCCTCTGGTCCGAGGCGGCCTTCTTCCTGATGCGCCGCCACCGCAACTGCTGGCTCGACCTCTCGGGCGTCCCGCCGAAGCGGATCCTCGACTACTTCCCGCGCCTCGCGGAGGTCGAGGACCGGGTCCTCTTCGGGACCGACTGGCCGAGCCCGGGTGTCCCGGGCATCGGGGAGAACCTGAGGGCGTTCCTCTCCCTCCCCCTCCCCGAGCCGACGAAGGGGCGGATCGTCCGCGAGAACGCGCTCCGGCTCTTCCCGCGCCTCGCGGGGGAGGTTGCGTGAGCGGGCGGAGTCCGCCCCGGTGACCGAGCCGGGACCGGCGGGACCGCGGATCGGCGCGACCCTCCTCGGCCTCGGCGCCGTCCTCGTGGTCCTCGGAGGGCTCGCCTTCTACGGGGCGCGGCTCCATCGCCGCATGCTCCTCGACTCCGCCGACCCGGGCCGGCAGCGCGCGCTCCTCCTCGAAGTCCTCGGCCGCGACCAGCCCCCGGAGGGATGGCGCATCGGCCGCGCCTTCGACCTCCCGCCGAGACGCGTCCTCCTCTTCGTCGGACTGGCAGGGAATCCCCCCGTGAACGTCACCGCCTACGTCGGCGGGGACGCCGGGAAGGAGGCGGCGCAGGCGTGGATCCGGTCCGAGACGGCTCCCGCTCCGGCCGCCGTCTTCGACCTGCGGAACGTCCGGCGCCTCTCGCGCGCGTCGGTCTCGACGCCGGGGGGAGAGATCCCCTTCGCCCTGATCGAGGGGGAGGACCGTCAGGGGGTCCAGCGCAGGGCGGTCTACGACCTGCGCGGCTCGCCGCTCCCGCACCCCGTCGACATCCAGGTGTGCGGGACGCCCGGCGCCCCGGTCGATCTCGAGGCGGCGGCCCGCTTCGTGCGCGGGCTGTTCTCTCCTCCCGCCTCCGGCCCCGCCGCGCGGTGACGGCCGGGCCCTACCGGCCCGGCCGGAACCCGGAATCGGCGTAGGTCTCACGTCCTTCGCGGAGCGTGAGGACGACGCGCACCTGGTGGATCTGAGGGGGCGGGACGTCGAAGGGGTCGCGGTCGAGGACGACGAGGTCGGCGGACTTCCCCGTCTCGATCGTGCCCGTCTCCTTCTCCTGGAAGAGGGCGAAGGCGGCGCCCGACGTGTAGCCGGCGAGCGCGGTCGGGAAATCGACGGCCTCGTCCGGGAGCCAGGCCGGGCCGGGGCCGGCGGTCGGACCGCGACGGGTGACGGCGACCTGGATCCCCTCGAGGGGGGCGATCGAGGTGACCGGCCAGTCGCTGCCGAAGGCGAGCGGCGCCCCCGCGCGGGAGAGGGAGCCGATCGGGTAGAGCCGCGATGAGCGCTCGGGGCCGAGGACCGGAATCGTGAGATCGGTGATGTAGGGATCCGCGTAGGCCCAGAGGGGCTGGAAGTTCCCGACCGCGGAGAGACGGCGGAACCGGCCGACGTCGGCGGGGTCGATCAGCTCGATGTGCGCGAGGTGGGGACGAGCGTCGCGCGGGCCGTTGCGGGCGCGGGCGCGCTCGAGCGCGTCGAGCGCCATCCGGACGCCGCGGTCGCCGATCGCGTGGAAGTGGAGCTGGAAGCCCTCGCGGTCGAGAGCCTCGACGAGGGCGTCGAGGGGGGCGGGCTCGAGGTTCGCGATCCCGCGCTCGCCGGGCCGGTCGAGGTAGGGCTCGAGGAGTGCCGCCGTCCCCGACTCGATCACGCCGTCGACGAAGACCTTCGCGGCGATCGGACGGACGGCGCGGCTCCCGAACCTCCGGCGGAGGTCGACGAGCCGCGGGACGTCCGCGACTCCGCGCGCCGCGTCGACCGGGATCGCCGCGAGGACGCGGACGGGGAGGGGACCCTCGCCCTCGAGCGCCCGGTAGGCCTCGAGCACCTCCTCGTCGGCCGAGGCGTCGAGGATCGAGGTGATCCCGTGCTTCGCCGCGAACGCGAGGCCGCGGCGCAGGCCCTCGATCCGTTCCTCCCTGGAAGAGGGCGGGAGGAGCTTCGCGACGAGGTCCGCGGCGTCCTCGCGCAGGGTGCCCGTCGGTTCCCCCGTCGCCCGATCGCGCTCGATCCGCCCCGTCGGCGGGTCGGGCGTCTCGCGCGTGATCCCGGCGAGGGCGAGGGCCCGGGTGTTCACCCACGCGGAGTGGCCGTCCGCAGCGGAAAGGTAGACGGGGCGGTCCGGGACGATCGAGTCGAGGAGGGAGCGGTGGGGGTTCGCCCCGGGGAAGAGGGGGAGGTCCCAGCCGCCGCCTCGGATCCAGGGGAAGTCGGGATGCGCGGCCGCGTAGGCGCGCACGGTCTCGAGGACGCGCTCGGCGGTCGGAAGGTCGGTGAGGTCGCACCGGCCCAGCCGGAGGCCTCCTCCCGCAGGATGGACGTGGGCATCGTGGAAGCCCGGCAGGACCGTCGCCCCGCGCAGGTCGATCGCGCGGGTCGCAGGTCCCTTCCAGCCGCGGGCGGACTCGGTCGAGCCGACGAAGACGATGCTGCCCCCGGCGATCGCGATCGCTTCCGCCCGGGGGCGTCCCGGATCGAGGGTGTGCACCCTCCCGTTCTCGAGGAGGAGGTCCGCTGCGCGAGGCGGTCTCCCCGTCGAGCAGGCGAGGGCCCCGAGGGAGAGGAGGAGGGCGCGGAGCGGGCTCACCGCCCCGGCGGTTCGTAGGCCTTCGCGAGGAGCTCGACGGGGTGAACGGCATTCGTCGGCAGGCCCTCGCCCCGCAGGCCGGCGGCGTAGTGGAGGAGGCAGCCCGGGTTGCCGTTCGCCAGGTAATCGGGGCGGACCTTCTTGAGGATCTCGACCTTGCGGTCGAGGAGGGCCCTCGAGGTCTCCGGATTCGTGATCGTGTAGATCCCGGCGGCCCCGCAGCAGAGCTCGGTCTCGGGGAGCGGGACGAGGGTGAGCCCGGGGATCGAGCGCAGGACCTCGCGCGGCGGGGAGGAGACCCTCTGGGCGTGGAGGAGGTGGCAGGCGTCGGCATAGGCGACGCGCGCCCGCAGTTCCCGGGCGGGCGGCTCGAAGCCCCGCTCGACGAGGAACTCGCAGACGTCCCGGACCCTGGAGGCGAAGTACACGGCGCGCCCCTTCCACGCGGGGTCCCGCGCGAGGAGGGCGCCGTACTCCTTCATCACCGACCCGCAGCCGGCCGAGTCGACGACCATCGTCTCCGCGCCGCTCGCCTCGTAGGCGGCGATCGTCGCCCGCGCGAGGGCCTGCGCGCGCTCGATCTCCCCGAAGTGGGCGTGGAGCGCCCCGCAGCAGGGGGGCTCCTCCGGCGCGACCACCTCCCAGCCGTTCCGGGCGAGGACGGCGACGGTCGCGCGCGTCGTCTCCGGGAGGAGGGACTCCGTCACGCATCCGCGCAGGATCGCCACCCGGCCGCGCCGGTCGACCTGGGACGGAGTAAGTTCCGGGAGGCGAGCGCGGCGTGCCGGGACGCGGGGGAGGAGGGCTTCCCGGCGTCGGAGCTCCTTCGGCAGGAGAGGCCGCAGGAGCGCGCGGAGGGGGGGGAAGGAGTAGAGGCGCAGGAGGGCGAGGGCCCGCCGCATCCGAGAGCGGCTCGTGAGGAGGGAACGGAGGAGGAACCGGCGCGGGAACCCGCCCGCAGCGCGGTCGGGTCGGGCGCGCCCGATCTCGTTGCGCGCGTGCTCCATCATCTCGCCGAACCGGACTCCGGCCGGGCAGACGGTCTCGCACGCGCGGCAGACGAGGCAGAAGTCGAGCTCCGCCGAGAGGCGCTCGGTCGCGGCGATCCGCCCCTCCGCCCAGGACCGCATCAGGTAGATCCGCCCGCGAGGCGAGGAGGGCTCGCGCCCGGTGAGGACGTAGGTCGGGCACTTCGGGAGGCAGAGGCCGCAGTGGACGCAGTCGAGGGAGCGCTCGTAGGCGAGGAGTGCGTCGGGCGAGTCGATCGGGCCGGCCGGGCCGGGGCGGGGGAGCGCGGCGATCTCGGCCATCAGAGCCCCTCGACGAACCGGCCGGGAGAGAGGACCCCCTCCGGATCGAAGGCCTGCTTCAGGCGCCGCATGACGGCGATCCCGCCGGGCGCCTCGCCCCACACGGGGAGGTCGCGGCGCATCGCGGGGGGCGCGTCGACGACGAGAAGGCTCGCTCCCAGGCCGCGCGCCGTCTCGCGCGCGGCGCCGACGAACGTCGGGACCTCGGAGAGGGGGAACTCGCCGCCGGCGAGGATGTGGATCGTCCCGATGCCGGCGCGGGCGAGCGCGGAGACGGGCCTCCCTCCCGCCTCTCGGCGGATCCGCTCGAGGAAGGTCGGGACCATCGACGGGACGGTCGAGGCGCGGAGCCACAGGAGGGCTCCTCCCCACGCGATCCTGCGCGGATCCTCGAGGAGGACGCGCTCGGGGTTCGCGTAGGGGAGGATGCGTCCCCCCCGCTCGGCCGCGAGCGCCCGCAGCCTTCCCCCCTCCGCCTCGAGAGACGACTCCTCCCCGTCGAAGCGGACGAGGAAGAGCCACCCCGCGGCGAACTCGGCGCCGAACGCGGTCTGGGCCGCCTCCGGGTCGAGGAGATCGAGGGTGGAAGGCCGCAGCTGCGAGGCGCGGACCGCGCGCAGGAATTCCGCCGCCGCGTCGAGCTCGGAGAACGCCACCCCCGCGGCGCGGGCCGCCCGGGGCTTCGGCCTCAGGCGGATCGTCGCCTCGACGATGACGCCGAGGGTCCCCAAGGCTCCCGCGTGGAGCCGGGGGAGGTCGTAGCCCGTCACGTTCTTCACGACGCGGCCTCCGGCCTTCGCGATCGTGCCGTCGGGATGCGCGACCGTGATCCCGAGGACCTGGTCGCGCGGGCTGCCCCAGAGGAGCAGCCGGGGCCCGTCGGACGCGGCGGCGAGGACTCCGCCGAGGCTCGCCCAGTCCCCGCCGCTCGCCTCGAGCGGGACCTCGTGCCGGTTCCGGGAGACGGTCTCCCGCAGGACGCCCAGCGTCGTCCCCGCCCGGGCGGTCGCGGTGAGGTCGGCGGGGGCGTACTCGACGACGCCCGTGAGGTTCGACGTCGAGAGGAGGAGGTCGACGCGGCGCGGGACCCCCCCGAAGGAGAGCTCGGTCCCCCCCCCGACCGGGACGCAGGCGAGCCTCTCCTTCGCGCAGAAGCGCAGGATCTCGGCGACCTGGCCGGGCTCGCGGGGAGCGACCTCCGGCAGCGCCTCCGCCCCGAGGGCGGAGCAGCGGCGCGCGTCCGCCTCGCGGACCGGGCCGAACCCCGCCCGCTCGAGCGCCTCCCCGGCCTTCCCGGTCGCGATCACGGCGCGACCGGCTCCTCGGCGGGAGCGGGGACGCGCTCGCGACAGGCGCGGAGGGGGAGGACCTTCCCCGGGTTGAAGACCCCCTGCGGGTCGAAGGCGCGCCGGACCCTCCCCATCGCCTCGAGGTCCGCCTCCGTGAAGAGGAGGCCCATGAAGTCCCGCTTCTCGAGGCCGATCCCGTGCTCCCCCGAGAGGCTCCCTCCCGCCTCCACGCACACCCGCAGCATCTCCTCGCCGGCTTGCAGGACCCGGCGCACCTCGTCGGCGTCGCGGGCGTCGTAGGAGAGGTTGGGGTGGAGGTTGCCGTCGCCGGCGTGGAAGACGTTCGCGAGGCGCAGCCGGTGGCGGTCGGCGATCGCGCCGATCTTCGCCAGGACCTCGGCGATCCTCGAGCGGGGGACGACGGCGTCCTGGACGTAGAGGTCGGGGGCGATCCGGCCCATCGCGCCGAAGGCGCTCTTTCGCCCCTTCCAGAGCCGCGCGCGCTCCGCCTCCTCGACCGCCTCGCTCGTCGCGAGGGCGCCGCAGCGCTGCGCGATCGAGCGCGCCTCCCGCGCCTGCGCCTCGACCTCCTCGCGTGTCCCGTCGAGCTCGACGAGGAGGACGGCGCCGACCTCCTTCGGATACCCCGCGGCGTAGACGGAGGCCTCGATCGCCGCGATCGTGCGGTCGTCGAGCATCTCGAGGGCGGCCGCCTCGACGCCGGCGGCGACCATCTCGGAGACGGCGCGGCACCCGTCGAGGAGGGAGCGGAAGGAGAAGAGGAGGGTCTCGACGAAGGGGGGGATCGGCGTGAGCCGCAGCCAGGCCTCCGTCGCGATCCCGAAGGTCCCCTCCGAGCCGACGAAGACCCCGACGAGGTCGTAGCCCGGGTTCTCCGCGTTCGGGCCGCCGAGGCGGACGACCGAGCCGTCGTTCAGGACAACCGTGAGCCCGAGGACGTGCCGGACCGTCTGGCCGTACTTGAAGCCGTGCGGCCCGCCCGAGTTCTCGGCGACGTTCCCCCCGATCGTGCTCGCGAACTGGCTCGAGGGATCCGGCGCGTAGAAGAAGCCCCGGCCCCGCACCGCCGCCGTGAGGTCGGCGTTGACGAGGCCCGCCTCGACGTGGGCCATCCGGTCCTCGATGTTCACGTCGAGGATCCGGGTCATCCGCGCCAATTCGAGGACGATCCCTCCCGGCGCCGGCGTCGCGCCGCCCGAGAGCCCCGTCCCCGCTCCCCGCGCCACGATCGGGACCCCGCGCGCGGCGCAGAACCGGACGACCCCCGCGGCCTGCTCCGTCGACCGCGGGAGGACGACCGCCTCCGGCGTCGCGCGGAAGAGGGCGAGCCCGTCGCACTCGTAGACGAGGAGGTCCTCCGGCTCGGAGAGGATGTCGTCGGGCCCGAGCATCCTCAGGAGGTCCCGGACGAGGGGGGAGTCGGCCACGGCGGGGCGACAGGATAGCGGCGCCCGCCCGGGCGCGAATGGGATCGCCGAGCCGCCCGTGGTATCCGTGGGGGCCGGCCGTGACCCGCCCCCGCGTCCTCCTCCTCGACAACTACGACTCCTTCGCCTTCAACGCCGCCCACGCCCTCGAGGCCCTCGGCGCGGACGTGCGCGTGGAGCGCAACGACGCGATCCCGGTCGCCCGCGCCCGCCGGCTCGGCCTCACCCACCTCGTCGTCTCCCCGGGCCCCGGCACGCCCGACGAGGCGGGGCGGTCGATCGAGTTCGTCCGGGCCTTCGCCGGCGAGGTCCCGATCCTCGGCATCTGCCTCGGCCACCAGGCGATCGGCCGGGCTTTCGGTGCGACCGTCGGCCGCGGCCCCCGCCCCTACCACGGGAAGGCCTCCCCGGTCGAGCACGACGGACGCGGCGTCCTGCGGGGGCTGCCGAACCCCTTTCCCGCCGGCCGCTACCACTCCCTCGTCGTCTTCGAGGAGGAACTCCCGCCCGACCTCCTCGTCACCGCTCGAACCCCCGACGGGATCGTGATGGGCGTCCGCCACCGCGAGCACCCGGTCGAGGGGGTGCAGTTCCACCCCGAGTCGATCCTCACCCCGCTGGGGCCCGTGCTCCTCCGGAACTTCCTCGATCAGGGGCGGGGGGCCGTCCGAAGGCGCGAACATGTGGGTACCCGTTCGCGGCGGTGTAACCAAATGGGCTCCGAGCGTCTTTCCTAGGGGGGATCCGTAGGGAGGAGGCGCCCGGCCCCCCTCTATTCCGGGATCTCGCCCGTCTGCGGGCGCGGCACTACCCTGACGGGGAATCGAGGAAGCGATGAAGAAGAAGAGCAAGAAGCGCGAGCTGACCTATGCCGAGAAGTGCTCCAAGCTCTGGAGGGCGGTGCGCCCGTACCTCGGCAAGCACGTGGCGATCGACTACGACCGCTACAAGGTCGTCGCCGTGGGGCGGACATGGAATGAGGCGAACAGGAGGGCCCTGGCGGCCGGGTTCCCCGACGTGCCGATCCTCGTCGCGGCGGACTACAACAAGATACGCATCTGAGCCTTGCGTCTCCTTTCCCCCTTTCTCGCGCTTCCGCGACCGACTCCTTCGACTCCCAGACCGGCGGTCTGGCTCCGCGTGGTGGGGCCTCGGGGAGACGAGTCTCGGCTGATCGCGGGACTCGTGGACACGGGCGCGGTCTCGACGATCCTGCCGGGCGCCCTGGCGGGGGCCGTCGGGGTGAGCCCGCGGACTGGGTCCTCCAGCCAGGTCCTCATCGGTGGAGGCGCGGTAAGGGCCTGGGAAGCCGGCGAGGTCGTCCTCCGTGTGCAGGGATCCGAACGGGATTCGACGGGGCGGGAGCGGACGCTCGATGTCCCCTCACGAGCGCTCGTCGTCTGGTCCCCGTCCTTCCTCGACTTGGCGCTCCTCGGGCTGCGCGGATTCCTCGACGGGGTCGATGAACTCTGCGTCCGTGCGCGCGAGCAGGTCTTCGAGATCGCGCGCGGGTAGCGTCTCCAGCGGGGCGGGGGCCCCAGAGAATCCCCCGGGTCTACCGGCCGGTCGGACCCGCCTTGGAAAGACTGCGGTAGACGATCTCGATCCAGCGCTCCGCCGAGATGAAGTTCCAGTTCCACGAGGCCCACTTCTCGGGGAGCCCCTCCGCCTTCGCCTGATCGAGGGTCTTCCCCGCCGCGATCCGCTCCCGGACGAGACCGGTCGTCTCGACGAGCATCGCGTGGTAGGTCTTCAGGTCCTCGAGCGTCGAGACGGGCCCGTGGCCCGGGATGAGCTTCGCGTCGGGGGGGATCTTCCCGATCAGCTCGGCGATGTTCCGGGTCAGGCCCTCGACGTCCCCGCCGCTGTCGAGGTCGACGAAGGGGAAGCGCCCGGCGAAGAAGTCGTCCCCGAGGTGCACGACGTTCGACTTCGTGAAGAAGATCACGCTGTCGCCGTCCGTGTGGCCGTGCGGGTAGTGGAGGACGCGGATCTCCTCGCCGTTGAAATGGACGGAGAGGCTCTCGTCGAAGGTGACGACGGGGAGCGCCTCCTTCGGGGCGGGCGGCGTCGGCCTCGATCCCCCGGCTCCCGACTCGAGGCGCTTGCGGACGTTCGTGTGGGCGAGGATCGGCGCCTCGCGGCCGAAAACCTCGTTCCCTCCGGTGTGGTCGCCGTGCCAGTGGGTGTTCAGGACGAACCTGAGCTTCCCCTCCCCGAGGGTCTTCAGCACCGCCCGGATCTTCTCGGCGAGGGGGGCAAACTGGTCGTCGACGATCAGGATCCCGTCGGGACCGACCGAGACGCCGATGTTCCCCCCGGACCCCGTGAGCAAGTGGACGGCTCCGCCGACGTGGGTCGCCTGGACCTCGACCTTCGAGAAGTCCTGCTGGCGGGACGGGATGCCGCCGTGGTGGAGGAGGAGAGCGGCGAGGAGAGGCGCGAGGTGCATCGAGAGCTCCTTGGAGGGAGGGGCATGCTACGGAGGGGCGAGGCGGAGTTCAGGCGCTCGCCGGGGCCGCGGCGGGCATCGAGGCGAAGGACTCGCCGAGAGGAGGGGGGAGGGAGGAGGCCGGCGCGAGGGGGAAGTCGGCCGGACCTTCGGCCGTCCGGCGGAGGGACTCGTGCAACCCCCCGTGCCGCGCCGCCTCGAAAGCGACGGCGCCTGCGAGGATCACTCCGTCGCCGGACTTCCGGGCGGCCGCCGTCCACTCCGAACGCTCGAGGGTTCGCGCGTCCTCGACCGCGACGCGCAGGAGGAAGCGCCCGCTCCCGGGACGCTCTTCCTCGACCACGGATGTGCGGAGATCGGGATGGGGATCCGGGCCTGCCGGGAGACGGGCGAGTCGGGAGGCGGCCGTGTAGGCTGCGACCTGCGAGGCGCCGCCCGACCCGGGGAGCACGCGGGATCGGAGGAGGGAGGCTCCGTCCTCCCCGGCGTGGGTCCGCGCGCGCCCGAGCGTCTCCTCGAAACGCCGGGCGACCTCCTCCGGGAGTCCCAGCCCCCGCGCGATCTCGAGGGCGCGGGCGGCGTGGCGGAGGACCTGGACCGGCTCGATCCCGCCGAGGTCGTCGAAGAACCACCCGCAGGAGGTCTTCGAGAGGCGCGCCTGCCGCGCCATCTCGAGGAGTCGGAGGGCGCTCCGCGTCCCCGGCTCGTCGAGCGGGCTCCGCGCGTGGCCGCCGAGGAAGGAGGGGATCGACTCCTGCCCGGCGGGGGGGAGATTCGCCTCGATCAGGGCCTGCCAGGGGTCGCGGAGGAGCTCTCCCCCCTTGCGCTCGAACAGCTCGTCGAGGGCGAGCTTGAGGCCGTCGATCGCCTCCCGGAGCGGGGCGCGCCAGTCGGTCGAGGCCCCCGGGACCATCGAGCAGCCGCAGGGGCCAGCCCAGCGTCCGACGCCGTGGGCGCAGGACCAGGAGGAGGGGTCTCGCACCTTGATCTCGGCGAGCGGTCGAACGTCCGCGAGGACGGAGGCGTAGTTCCCGACCGAGAAGCGCGCCTTCTTGACGGCCCGCAGGGCCGCGGCGAGCCCCTCGACCCCCCCCTTCGAATGGTGGCCGTAGGACTCCCCGTCGGTCGCGAGGTGGACGAGGGATCCCCGCGAATCGTGGAGCGCGGAGAGGAGGGCGCCCGAGAATCGCTCGGCGGAAGTCGCTAGCCCGCCGAAGGCGAGGGAGGCCGCGAGCTCGCCGTCGTAGACGAAGGCGGTGATCTCCCTCCCCGCACCGAGGCTGACGCGGTAGGGGACGGTCGGGTCGACGCCGGAGGCGGCAGCTTGGATGACATCAACTGGGTGCTTGCGCGC
>CBRGOK010000037.1:0-12970 GCA_967798035.1 uncultured bacterium | reverse complement strand
CGAATCGGTTCGCGTTGTGGGTCGACGGCCAGCGGGTCTTTCCGGTCGGAACGAGCCGCATCGTTGAGGAGAGGCCCGACTGGCTCCTCGGCGAGCCGGTCGGCTCCTGCACGGACCTCGTCGCCACGGTCGTCCGCCCCCTCGAGAAGTTCTACGGCGACCGCTACGAGGTCGCCCCCTACTCGGTCCTCGTCGATCCCGAGCGCGCGCGCCAGATCGTCCTCGAGAAGGGGTTCGGCGGGTTCTCCTCGAAGGTCGCCTACATCTTCCAGAAGCAGCTCGAGGAGGCGGACCTGATCTGCCTCAACAAGGTCGACCTCCTCTCCCCGCCGAAGCGGGAGGAGATCCGCGCCGCGCTGCGCCGCGAGTTCCCTCGCGCTCGAGTCGTCCTCACCTCGGGGCTCACCGGCGAGGGGTTCGACGAGTGGTTCTCCCTCCTCGAGGCGGGGGGGCCGGCGGGCACCCGGATCGCCGAGGTCGACTACGACACGTACGCCGAGGGGGAGGCGGAGCTCGGCTGGCTCAACGCCACGCTCCGCGTCGGCTCCTCCCGCCCCTTCGACCCCGACCGGCTCGTCCGCGACCTTGTCGCGAGCGTGGCCGAGTCGCTCCGCGCCCGCGGCGCGGAGGCGGCCCACCTGAAGATCGGGTTCGAGACCGGCGGCGGAGCAGCGGTGGCGAACTTCGTCGGCGCGGCCTCGACGCCGAGCCTCTCCCAGCCGCTCGGCCGCCCGGCCTCGGGAGGACGGCTCGTCGTGAACGCGCGCGTCCACCTCGACCCGCAGGTCCTGCGTGGGCTGGTCGACAAGGCGATCGAGACGACCCTCGCGAGCCAGGGACTCACCGCGAAGGTCGAGGAGGCGACGCAGTTCCGGCCCGGGCGGCCCGTTCCGATCCACCGGTTCGCGCCGACGGCGTAGGGTCAGACCTGCCCGCCGCGCTCCGCGATCGCGCGCATCGCGGGCCGGCTCACCCAGTCCTGGTCGTGGAACCGTTCGCCCCACGCGAGCGGCGTGACGTCGCGGTACTCGTGCAGGGACTCGTCCGCGACGAATCGCAGGCGTTTGCGCAGCGAGGCGCGGGCGTTCGGGTCCGCGCCGCGGTCGAGCAGCCATCGGGCGAACCCGTCGTCCTTGCGGAGTCCGACGCGGTGGGGTTGGGAGACCACGCAACCGAACAGCGCCGTGTGCCCGCCGAAGCCCTCGTCGTCCACCCCGGCCCTCGAGTTCACGTCGGCCCCGCGGTCGACCAGCCAGCGCGCGATCTCGATCTCGTCGTTGTCGACGCAGAGGTGGAGGAGCGTTCCGCCCGCGAGCGGGGTCCCGTGGAGCGCCAGGGAGGCGTCGGCGTGGCACCCGAGCGCGGGGGGGTAGATCTCCTCGTGGGAGAAGGTCCGGGAGAGGAGGCCCGGGTCCCGGCGGAGGTGGCCCTCGAGAAGGTCGACCCGGCCGCGGTGGACCGCCATGGACGGCGTGTCGGGCAACGAGATCCCGTGTTGAGCGAAGAGCTCGAGGCAGCGGTGCTTCCCCCCCGGGTTGCGGCTGTAGGTCTCGAGGACCATCGCGACGGGAGCGAGCCGGTCGCCGCTCTCGGCGCCGATCTCGGCGCCGAGCTCGAGGAGGAGCGCGAGGCCGGAGCCGTTCTGGGACTCCGCCGGTCCCATCACGGAACCGGGGACCGGGCGGGCTCCCATGGCATGGAGACTTCTCGCGGTCTCGACGCGGCCCTGGAGACAAGCCCGCTCGAACGCGAACTGCACGTCGGAGGCCCCGAGGCCCCGGAGCATCGCGATGATCCGGTCCCGGCCGAGGTTCGCGGCGTAGGACATCGGGGGACCCCAATTCCCCTTCACCCCGCGCGCGTCCTCGTGCAGGAGCCGCGGGTGCTTCGTCACGAGCGCGCGGACGGCGCCCGCGTCGTCCTTCCAGATGGCGTCGATCAGCCGGCAGGCCAGCACGAGGCGCGGCCAGCTCGCGACCTCGTAGCTCCGGGCGAGGGCGAGCTGGGCGTCGGCGAGCTTCGCCTCGGCCGGCTGGACCGCCTCGGGGTGGTGCTTCCGGAGCTCGGCGGCCGCGGAGGGATCCCCGCGCCGGACCGCGGCAAGCAGGTCCTTCGCCTGGTGCCGGAGCTGATCGAGGTCGGGACGGACGGGAAGGTGGCGGTCGGCCATGACGGACCTCCTTCGGGGTCGAGCCCGGGGTCCGCTGCTCTCGGGCGCAAGGAGGTTCGCGCGAACCCTTCGTCCGTTCGCCGGCCAGGTGGACTCGGTCCTTTCCGCGGACGGGAGGCGTCCTGGACGCCGCCGCCAGCATACCGGACCCCCCTCTCGCCGGAGGGGCGTCCGGGGTCCGGTCCTCTGCGACCCTCCCCGGTCGTGACCCACGTGGGTCGGGTACTCTTTCCCGCAGGGGATTCCCCGACCCCCCAGGTTCCCTCCCCCCGATAGGATGTTTCCCGCCCGACGCGCGAGCGAACGACGCGAGCGGCGAGCGCGCTCCGTGAACGAAGTTGCGATGGATCGCCGAGGACGGAGTTTGGCCTCGTCCCGAAGAAGCCCGGTCGGCCGATGACGAGAGCGCTCCCTCCCGGCGTCCCGGTGCCCGCCCTCGCCGCCGCCGGTTGCTTTCTCACGGTGCTCGGCGCCACGAGCCTGACTCGCTCCCGCGGCGCGTCGGCGGAGGCTCAGGCATCCGGCCCTTCCCGATCCTCCGATCACGCGTCGCATGGCGGGGCGAAGATCCGGTCGTTCGACACGCCGCGTCGCGGGGCCAACTACGTCCTCGCCGACGGCGATCCGACCCCGGACTTCCGGGACGCGAAGTCCTACCGCATGAACCTCCTGCGCCTGTTCGTCCCCGGGGTCCCGCGCGGCTGGCCCGAGCAGGAGGACTACTTCGCGAGCGAGCGCTTCGACGTGGGCCTCGCCGGCCTGGACGCAGCGCTCGCGAAGGCGGCATCCCTCCAGCTCCCCGTCGTGGTCGTGGGAGGATCCGTGCCGGGCCGCCAGTGGCTCTGGACCACTCACGAGCGGGGGGACCAGCGCCTCTGGAGGAATCCCCGGTGGCACGAGGCCTTCGCCGCGTACTGGGGGCGGCTGGCGCGCCGGTACCGGGACCACCCCGCGGTCGTCGCCTACGAGCTGCTCAACGAGCCCAGTCCCGAAGTGACCGAGGAGCGCGAGCAGTGGAGCCGCGCCGAGCTGCAGGAGTTCACCCGGAAGGTCGCCGGCACAGCCGCCGATCTCAATCTCGTCTATCTCCAGGCGATCGCGGCCATCCGCGACGTCGATCGCGAGACACCCATCGTCCTCGACTCGAGCCTCTGGGCGAGCCCCGCGACCTTCTCTTCGCTCGCCCCGATCCCGGGCGACGATCGCGTCCTCTACTCGTTCCACTGGTACGAGCCCGGGGAGTACACGGTCTGGCGCACGAACCGGGGAGCGCTCTCCTACCCGGGATGCGTCACCCTGCGGCGCGGCGACGACGGCTCGACCGAGTCAGTCAAGTGGAGCCGGGCCGCCCACCGGCGGTTCATGGTCGAGCCGATCCAGGAATGGCAGCGCCGGACCGCCGTCCCGTCGAACCGGATCCTCTGCGGCGAGTTCAGCGCCGACCGGCGCGCCCGCGGCGCCGACCAGTGGAATGCCGAGGTCCTCGCGCTCCTCGAGGAGAACGGGTGGCACTGGACCTACTACGCCTTCCGCGAGTCGGAGTGGAACGCGAAGGACTTCGAGCTGGGCCCGGACGCGGAGGCGCGGACCCGGTCGGCCGGCAGGATGATGAAGACCTTCGCGGACGCGATGAGCCGGAACCGGCCCTGACGGGCCCCTCAGTCCGCGACCTCGGGCCTCGGGTCGCTGGAGCCCGCGCGCCGGAAGAGGAGGGCGAGCGGAGCCGAGACCGCGGGGAGCCCGAAGGCGTACCCGAGGATCGCCAGGAACTGCAGTCGCATCTCCCCCGTCAGCGGCCCGAGGACGCCGAGGACGCAGAGAGCACCGCTCGCCCTCATCGCGAGGCGGACGACGGCGTGGAGCCCGCCGCCTTCGAAGGCAGAGGCGCCGAAGAGGAGCGACAGGCCAAGGAATAGGTCCCAGGCGAGGAGATCGAGCGCCAGCGCGACGGTGGGCCAGGGGTAGAGCGCGACCGCGGAGAGCCGAGTCGCCGCCTCGGTCGGGGGCTGGTGGACGACGATCAGGCGGACGAAGTGGACGCCGCCCGTCAGCACGGCGAAGGCGGCCGCGAAGGCGAGCGCCGCGACCGAGGCGGCCTTCCGGTCGCGCGGCGCGTGGTCGTGGACGGCGGCCATCAGAGCGACCACGGCCGGCCCCGTGAGGAGGATCAGGAGCTCGAGGATCGAGAGGAAGGGCTCGGGGGGCTGGAGCGGCTGCGACGACCGGAATCCCCCGGAGACGAGCCAGGCGACCCCGGTCAGGAGATACGCCGCTCCCAGGGCGACCAGGCTCGAGGCCGACCAGAAGCCGAGCCGGTGCCCCCCCGAGGTCCGCCCCCTCACCGATCTCGCGACCGCCGATCGGGGCCTACCGTCGCGATCCCTTCACGAAGGTTCCCGCCTCGAACTCCCGGAAGGCCGTGCGCAGCTCGTCCTTCGTGTTCATCACGATCGGCCCATACCAGGCGACGGGCTCCCGGAGCGGCTTTCCGGAGGCGAGGAGGAACCGGACGGGCTTCCCCTCGGTCGTGACCTCGACCGTGTCGCCGGGGCCGTAGAGTACGAGGGTGTCCGCGCCGCACGCGCACGGGCGTGCGAGGTCGGACCACCCCGCTCCCGTCGCCTCGCGGGCGTAGGGGTCGCGGCCCGGGTCGAAGTACCCCTCCCCCTCGACGACGTAGGCGAAGACGTTGTGCCCCGGCTTCACCCGGTGGGTGAAGGACTTCCCGGCGGGCACCGAGACGTCGAGGAGCTCCGGATCGGTCACGATCTCGCGCACCGGGCCGCGGACCCCCGCCACCTCCCCGCAGATCACGCGCACGGTCGCGCCGTCCTTCGTCTTCGCCTGCGGGATCCCGGCGGCCTTCACCTCGCGGTAGCGGGGCTCCATCATCTTTTGCTTCGCCGGGAGGTTCGCCCAGAGCTGGAAACCCCCGACGAGACCCCCGCGGTCCCCCTTCGGCATCTCCTGGTGGATGATCCCGCTGCCGGCCGTCATCCACTGCACGTCGCCGGTGGAGATGACGCCCCGGTTCTCCAGGCTGTCCTGGTGCTCCACCTCCCCCGCCAGCAGGTAGGTGATCGTCTCGATCCCGCGGTGGGGGTGCCAGGGGAAGCCCGCCTCGTAGTCGGCGGGGTCCTTCGAGTGGAAGGCGTCGAGGAGGAGGAACGGGTCGAGCTGCGGCACCTCGTGGAAGCCGAACGCGCGCTTCAGGCGGACGCCGGCCCCCTCGACGGTCGGCCGGCTCTTCCAGACCTTCTCGATTCTTCGCGTCTCGGTCATCGTCGCCTCCCGCGCGGACGGCCCGTCCGCCGAGGTGCCGCGGCTCTCGATCCCGGGGAACGATCGCGGCGCTAGGCCTTCGAGGCTCCCGTCGTCGCGACCGACTTGTAGTACTGGATCCCGAGGCCGTAGGCGCCCCCGTGCTCCTCGGCGATCTGGTACATCCGCTCGGCCGTCGCCTTGCGCGCGTGGTCCCGCTGCAGCTCGGCCAGGTAGACGATCCAGGTGAGCGGGACGGCTCCCGCCTGGATCATCCGCTGCACGCCGAGGTCGTGGGACTCCTTCGTGCAGCCGCCGGAGGCGTCGGCCACGAAGTAGACGTCGAATCCCTCCCCGAGCGCCGAGAGGACGGGGTAGGCGAGGCAGACCTCGGTCCAGAGGCCGGCCATCACGATCTTCTTCCGGCCCGTCTTCTTGACCGCGGCGACCACCCTGGGGTCCTCCCAGGTGTTCATGGTGGTCCGGTCGATCGTGTCGTGCTCGGGGAAGATCCTCCGGATCTCCTCGAAGAGGGCTCCCGAGAAACCCTTCGCCCCGATCGTCGTCAGGATCGTGGGCACCTCGTAGGCCCGCGCCGACTTCGCCAGCGCGACGACGTTGTTGAGGATGGTCTGGCGGTCGTGCGAGGTGACCCCGAACGCCATCTGGGGCTGGTGGTCGATGAGGATGAGGACGTGGTCCTTCGGGGTGAGGAGAGCGTCGAGACCCGTGAGAACGGCCTTCGCATTGGACATCGCGGGACCTCCGGGACTGTAGGTGGGGGAGGATCCTAGGAACCGCCAAGATCCGGGACAACTTGCGACCCCGCTCGGCTCGGACCACGCGGGAGGAGCCGGGCCGGTCTGGCGGACTCACAACTGCTCGGGCCAGTCCTCGTCGCGCGGGTGGTCCTCGGGGGGGACGCGCGGGGTCCTCTCCCCCGGCCGGCGCGGCACGACGCGCAGCACGCGGGCCGACAGGCCCCGCAGCATCTTCACGTCGTAGATGTCGAGGGCGGCCCGTTCGAAGATCGCGTGGAAGCGCCGCAGCAGCCGCTCCCGCAGCCGCAGGCGCGGGACCTCGTCGAACCCGAGGCGGGCGAGGGAGTCGTCGAACGCCGCCATCGCGGCTTCCCTCTCCGCGACGGTGGCGAGCCTCGCGTGAGGCCGGTGCGAACCCGGGGAGGGGAGCGGGCCGGGGACGGGGAACTCCTGCGGGCGGAGGATCTCGTAGACGGCGAGCAGCGCCGCCTGCGCGACGTTGAGGGTGTGGCGGGTCGAGGGGAGAGGGATCGAGGCGAGGAAGCCGCAGGCCTCCGCCTCCTCGCGGGTGAGCCCGCGGTCCTCCCGGCCGAAGAGGAGCGCCACGCTCCCGCCGCCGGCGGCGGTCGACGCGATCCGCGGGAGGACCTGGTGCAGGTCGACGACGGGGAGTTCCCGTCGCCGCTCCGGGCTCACGAACCCGACGGCGAGGACGGAGTCGGCGACCGCCTCGGCGAGCGTCTCGAACCGGCGCGCCTCCGTGAGCACGTCGCGCGAGGCGCAGGCCATCCGCTCCGCCTCCTCCCCCGGCTTGACCCCTCCGACGAGGCGGAGGGAACCGACGCCGAGGTTCCCCATCGCGCGCGCCGTCGCCCCCACGTTCCCCTCGTGCTGCGGATCGACCAGAACGACCGTGAGCCGTCGCGGATCCACGCCGCCCGATGCCACGCCGCGATTCTAGGCAGGCCATCGCGCCGCATGCAAAGGGGCCCCCCTTCCCCGGGGGTCGGGTCGCGGGGACGATGCCCGGCGCGTACCGGTGAACCGATCCGATCCCGAGCCCGTTCGCTCCCTGTCGCGCGAGACGATCGCGGCGCACGCCCCGAGACTGGTCCGGTTCTTCCGGTCCCTCGGCGCGGACGCGTGGACGGCCGACGACCTGACCCAGGAGGTTTTCGTTCGCTGCATGAGGACGAACGCGGTCTATGAGGAGCGGGGGGCGCTCGCGAGCTACCTCCTCCGCGTCGAGTACCGCCTCTGGATCGACGAGAAGAGGGCCCGGCGGCCCGTCCTCCCGGAGGCGTCCGACGTGGGCGGATGGACGGACCGGGAGAGCCCGGAAGAGCGACCCCTGGAGGCCCTCCTCCGCGCGGAGTCGGGGGAGATCCTCCGCGCGACCCTCGCGGAGCTGCCCGTGGAGCAACGGGCCCTCCTCGAGCTGGGGATCGGGCAGGGAATCCGCTACCGGGAGATCGCGAGGATCCTCGGCATCCCCGTCGGGACGGTGAAGTCCCGCGTCTTCGCCGCGGCCTGCCGCCTGCGCGCGGCCCTGATCCGGAGGATCTCGTGACGGCGGAGGGGTGCGATCCGGGCCGAATCCTCCAGGACATCCTGGGAGATCTCGACGGGGCGGAGGGGAGGCGAGTCCGGAGCCACCTCCGTTCCTGTCCCACCTGCCGCGAGGAGCGCTCGGAGTGGGCCGACCTCCTCTCCTCCTACCGCGACGCGTCGGCGGTCGAGGCGGATCCGGACCTCGTGGCGCGTATCGAGGCTCGACTCGGGAGAGGGAAGCGCCGCCGCCGACTCGCCCGGGTCCCCTCCCTCGCCCTCGGGGGGGCGGCGGCCGCGGCCCTCGCGATATTCGTTCTCCACCCGGGGGCGGGCTCCGGGGGGGAGGTCCAGCCCGATCCCCTCGCGGGCCTCCGGAGCATCCAGGAGGAGGACGGCTCCTGGGCCGGGGCCGTCGGTCCGACGGCGGTCGCGGCCCTGGCGTTCCTCGGCAGCGGCTCCTCCGAGACCTCCGGGCCCGACTGGCGGCGGATCGCGGGAGCCCTCCACTTCCTCAAGAAGGAGGAGGAGACGGGTGCCTCGGAGGAACTCCTCCGGTGCCTCGCCGTCCTTCGCTCGGGAGCGGGATCCGAGAGGGGGCGGGTGTCCGCGCTCCAGGCACTCCTCGACCACGCCTTCTCGAAGGCGCGTGGGATCCGGGACCCCGTGCAGGTCTCCCTCCTCCGCGAGGTCGTCGCCGAGGGCGTCCGGGCGGGCCTCCGGACTTCCGTCGGGGCGCAAGTCCTCTCCGCTCGCACACGTGGCCCGAAGGAATCCCCGGCCCCGGGGATCGACTGGGAGCGAGTCGGCCGCGACCTCGAGGGGAGGGCGGGCTCCTCGGCTCGCCCGCCGATCCGACTCGCCGCGTCCTACCTCGCCTGCGGGCCGCGGGTGCGCACGAACTAGGGGGTCGAACCGGTCCGCGGGATCTCCCGTTTGCTCCGGGTGGATCCCCGCGCGAAGGACTCGACCGAATGACCATCTTCCCTGTCCTCGTCTCCCTCCTCGTCTCCGGGGGGGAGCCCGACCTCTCCTTCTACCCCTCGCCGTCGCTCCGCCTCCCTCCCTGGGACGCGCAGCAGGAGACGGCCCCGACCCGGACCGAGGAGGTCGTCGTCGTCGGAAAGCGGATCGTCCCGTCCCCGGAGTGGACCCAGGACCGCGTCTTCCCGGGGACCCGCTTTTGGCGGCTCGACTACGGGAAGATCGAGTTCGAGACCTGGTGGCGCGGGAAGATCCGCGGCGGCGACGACAACGACGAGCACCTCTACCAGATCGAGGCGGAGATCGGGATCTGGCCGGGCGTCCAGCTCGACCTCTACGAGAACATCGAGCAGAACGAGGGGGACTCCCCCCGGCAGGAGGGGGCGCAGATCGAGGTCCGGCTCTCCCCGTTCGACTACGGGGAGGTCTTCGCGAACCCCGTCCTCTACCTCGAGTGGCACCCGCGCCACTTCGAGGCGGACAAGCTCGAGACACGGCTCCTCCTCGGCGGCGAGCTCGCCCCCGGCTGGGTCGGGGCGACGAACCTGAAGTACGAGTGGGAGACGGGAGGGGCCGATGGCGTCGAGTACGGATGGACGGCGGGCGCCTCCTACGAGGTCGTCGAGGGGGCGCTCCGCCTCGGCGCCGAGGCGAAGGTCGACCTCGAGCGGGAGACGGGGACTCCCCTCGTCGCCTCCTTCGGCGCGGGCCCGAACCTCCTCTGGAAACCTCTCGGACCGCAGTTCAAGGTGATGTTCACGGGGTTCCTCGGCCTCGACGACGATGCGCCGGACTTCGAGCCGCTCCTCATCCTCGGCCTCCAGTTCTGACGGGGCGCGCGCCTCCGCCCAGGCAGCGGGTCTCCTCCTCTTCCTCCTCCCGGGATGCGTGTCGCCGTCTCCCGGAACGAGGTCGGTTCCTCCGGCCGCGGCCGCCCCGGCACCGGCGATGCCCGTCTTCGCGGCCGAGTCGCGACCGGCGGAGCCCACCCCTGCGAGGCAAGTCCGGAGCCCCGAACCGTCGGAGATGGCCTATCCGTGGAGCGGCACCTACGTCCGGCCGCCCTCCTTCACTCCGGCGCGTCCCGATCCGGAGGCCTCCCCGCCCCCTCGGTTCCCGAGGGAAGCGCGTTTCGCCGGCTCGGTGGGGATCGTCGTCCTGTTCGTCCGGGTGAGCGCGAAGGGGGCAGTGACGGAGGCCCGGATCGAGGAATCCACCGGATCGGGGCCTCTCGACCGCGCCGCGCTGGACGCGGTGGCTCGCTGGCGGTTCCTGCCGGCCCGACTCGACGGGGCGCCCGTCGACTCCGAGGTCTTCGTCCCCGTCCGGTTCCGGCTCGAGTAGGCGATCCGGACTCGATCGCACTCGACCCGCCCCGCCAGGCGGGACTCCGAGGGAAGAGGGATCTGGCGCGCCCGGAGGGACTCGAACCCCCAACCCTCTGGTCCGAAGCCAGATGCTCTGTCCAGTTGAGCTACGGGCGCTCGGGCGCGGGATCCTCTCCCGGTTCGCCCACCTTCGCAAGGAGGGGCGTCCCCGCCCTGCACCGCTATCCTCCGCGGGCTCTCTGGACTCCCCGCCGCATGAGCGCAACCCGAATCCATCTTCTCGTCCTCCTCGCCGGAGCCGTCGGCGCCGGCTGCGCGTCCCCTGCGCCGCGGGCGCCGATCCGGGACGCGGGTGGTCCCGCGGCATCGGCGATCCCCGAGCCTCGTCCCCTCTCGCAGGAGGCGCGCACGCACGCCCGGTCGGAGGCGGAGAGGAAGATCCTCGCGGTCCTCGACGACCTCGACCGGAATCGCCGGGGATTCATGAGCGTCCCCGTCGAGGACGGCCGGCTCCTGCGGCTCCTCACGGAGGCGATCGGGGCGAAGAAGGTCGTCGAGATCGGCACGTCGAACGGGTACTCCGCGATCTGGATGTGCCTGGGGCTGCGCTCGACCGGGGGACGGCTGGTCACCCACGAGATCGACGCCGAAAGGGCGGCCCTCGCCCGGGAGAACTTCCGGAAGGCCGGGGTCGAGGACCTCGTCACCGTCGTCGAGGGGGACGCCCACGAGACGGTGAAGAAGCTCGAGGGGCCGATCGACCTCCTCTTCCTGGACGCCGACAAGCCGGGCTATCTCGACTACCTCGGCAAGCTCCTCCCCCTCGTCCGGCCCGGCGGACTCGTCCTCGCCCACAACATGCGGCGCCCGGAGCCCGACCCCCGTTTCGTCGAGGCGATCTCGACGAATCCCGACCTCGAGACGCTCTTCCTCAACATGGAGGAGGCCGGGATGGGGGTGTCGCTCAAGAAGCGCTGAGCCGGGGTCCCCCGGACCGGCTCGCCGTCCTCCCCGGTCTCCGAGTCGGCCCGTCGGGCCTCGGCTCGCCCGAACCGCCGCGGGAGGGCCTTCTCCGCGCTCCGCGCGCGGATAGGATCGCCTCCGGCCGAAGTTCGAGGTCGGACGGAAAGGAGCGCTTCCCATGATTGAAGAGGCCGGAGCGGGGATCCCCTCTCCCCCGCCCACCTCCCAGCCGGAGGAGACGGGGTCCGGGTTCCGGGAGCTGGAGACGGTCTTCGTCGGCTCGTGGCCCGCGGTGCTGGCCCTCCAGGCGGCCCTGGAAGCGCGTGGAGAGGAGACGTTCGTCGCCGACGCCATGCTCAAGACGATCGATCCCTTCATCACGGGCGGCGACGTCCTGGGGGTCCGCCTGCAGGCTCCGGCGGATCGCGCGAAGGCCGTCGCCGACGCCATCCGGGAACTCCGTGGCGGCCCGGGGCTGCCGGAGAACGAGGGAACCGCCATCGAGGAGGGCTCCGCGGCTCCGCCGGAGGAAGAGGGGGTCGAATCGCCACCCGATCCACGGCTCGCCGAGGTGGAGGCCCTCGGCGCTCGAGTCCGATGGGCGTCCCTCGTCGGCCTCCTCGCTCCTATCGGCCTCCTCCACGGACTCAGGTACCTGGGGAAAACGCGCGGCCTCCCACGGCCGCCCCGGAAGCACGGCCTGACCCTTGTGGCGATCTACGTCTGCGTCCTGTGGACCGGCCTGCTCCTCTTCATGGCGACCCTCATGTTCCGCCTGAGGCCGTGAGGCCCGAAGGGGCCTGTCGAGAATGCGCATCGACCTGCGGCCTCCGCGCGGAGATCCGGCAGCCGATCGTCGTCCTCCCGCTCCTCGCCGCCGCAGGTCGACGGACGGCGGGCTCTCGACATCCGGCGGGCCGAGCGGCTTGCGGTTTCACGTTCACTTAAGGTCCGCGCGCCATGCTGCCGAGTCCCCACGTGCGGGTGGCGCGGATCGAGGACACAATGCTGGCCCTCCCGGCGCGAAACCCGAAGGAGCGATGACGGATGCGATCCACGACCTGGCTGATCTCCCTGGGCCTCGGAGGCGTGTTGGGGCTCGCCTGCACGCAGGCGTTCCGGTCGGACGCTAGCCCCGGAACGGGGAAGGGCGCGGGCAAGCCCGCGGCGCAAGCGGCCGACGAGGTCGAGATCCCGCTCGACCAGGTTCCGGCCGCCGCGCGAGCCGCGGCGGAGAAAGCGGTCGCCGGCATCGCCTTCACCTCCGCCGAGCGCGAGGTGGAGAACGGCGTGACGGTGTACTGCCTCATGGGCACCGCCGAGGGCAAGACCTACGAGGTCGAGGTCACCGCCGGCGGGCAGGTCCGCGAGGTGGAGCAGGGGGACGACGACGACGAGGACGGCGATGACGATGACGACGACGACGGGGACGACGACGGCGACTAGGCGGCCGTAGGTCCCGTCCGTCCGGTCCGGAGGGATGGGCTCCTCCGGACCGACGGAGGGCCGTGGACCCGGGACCGTGAGAATCCTGGTCGTGGAGGACGAGCCCGACCTCGCGCGCGCGCTCCGGCAGGCGCTCGAGGAGGAGGGGTTCGCCTGCGACGTGGCCATGGACGGGGAGACCGCCGCGTTCGACCTCGAGAGCTGGGACTACGACGCCGTCTGCCTCGACCTGATGCTCCCCGGCTGCGACGGCCGGACCCTCCTCGGGCGGCTGCGCGAGAGGAAGGCGACCCCGGTCCTCGTGCTGACCGCCCGCGACGGCCTCGAGGACAAGGTCGCCCTGCTCGACGGGGGTGCCGACGACTACCTGACCAAGCCCTTCGAGCTCGCCGAGCTGATCGCCCGCCTGCGCTCCCTGATCCGCCGGGCCGCGAACCGGCCGGAGCCCGCGATCGCCTTCGGGGAGGTGCGCATCGACACCGTCGCGCGGAGCGTGACCCGGGGGGGGC
>CBRGOK010000036.1:0-12975 GCA_967798035.1 uncultured bacterium | reverse complement strand
GGCGCGGGCGGGCGGGGGGGGGGGGGCCCCCGGGGGGGGGGCGGCGGCGGGCGAGGGGGCGGACAGGGCGGCGGACAGGGGAGCGGGGCCGGCCGCCACACCTGCTCCGACTGCCACGGGCTCCAGTTCCACCGGTACGTGACCTTCCGTTGAGGGCCGCGGGGGCGCTCGCGCTCCTCGCGCTCCCCGCCGCCCAGGACTCCGCGCCGGCGTCCCGCGCCGCGCGGATCGAGGCCTCCGCCCTCGCCGCCTCTCCCTCGCGCGACGAGCCCCTCGCCCGGGTCGAGGGGTCGGAGGTCCGCCTCTCCGACCTCGCGCGCGCCATGCTCCTCGAGCGGCCGGCGGAGTCGCGCGACCTGGCGCGGGCGCTCGCCGTCCGCGAGGTCGTCCGGCGGGAGGCGGAGCGGCTCGGGATCACCGTGCGGCGGGAGGACCTGGAGGAGGGGATCTCCAAGGAGATGGAGGGGCTGCGGCGGCAGGTCGAACGGGAGGGCGGCGGGCGGACGACGCTCGCGGAGTTCCTCCGCCGGGAGATGGGCACCACCGAGGCGGCCTGGAGGGAGGCCCTCGAGCGTCGCGCCCTCTCGGACCGGTTCCTCGGCCTCGTCGTCCGCTACGCCGGTTCCCTGGAGGAGCGTGCCGTCGTCCGGGTCCTCACGACCCCGCGGCGGGGGGAAGCGGCGTCCCTCCTCGCGCAGGTGCGGGAGGGGGCGGACTTCGCCGTCCTCGCGCGAGAGCGCTCTGTAGGTCCGGGGCGGGCCGACGGGGGGAAGCTCCCCCCCTTCGGGAGGGGCTGGGACCACCCGATCGCGAAGGCCGCCTTCGAGCTCGCGCCGGGCGAGGTGGCGGGGCCGATCGAGGAGAGCGGGCCGAAGGGGAGCGCCTTCCACCTCGTCCGCCTGCTCGAGAAACTGCCGGCGCGCGAGGCCCCCTTCCCGGAGGTCGAGGAGGAGGTCCGGGCGTCGCTGCGGGCCCGGGGGGTGGAGCGGTTCGAGTACGAGCGGTGGGTCGAGGGGGCCACCCGGCGGTGGAAGGTCGCGTGCCCGGACCCCGGAGGATCTGGATCCCCCCCCGCCGACCCCGTAAACGGCCGCGCCCCCCGCTCCCCCCCACCCCGCATCCACATGGCCGTGCGCGAGCGTCCAAGCCCCGACGGGCCGGGAGGGGAAGCGCCCCCCCCGACCGAGGAGGCGCTCCCCGTCGTCGAGGTCGTCCCCGGCGGGGAGGCCCTCCTCGCCGAGTCGTCGACCCCCGAGGAGCGCGAGCCGGCGGGGGACGGCGTCGAGGGGAACGGGGACGGCGACGCGCCCCCTCCGCCGGAAGGGGAGGACCTCGTCCGCGCGGTCCTCGCCCTCGTCTTCGCCTCGCCCGACCCGGTCCCGACCCGGCGACTCGCCGCCGCCCTCCGCGCGAACGGGGAGACGCTCCGGGAGGCCCTCGACTCCGTGCGCCGCCGCCTCGAGGAGGGCGCGTTCCCCTTCGCGCTCTCCGAGGTCGGCGGGGGGTGGAGGCTCCTCACCGAGCCGCGGTTCGAGCCCTGGATCGCGCGCCTCCGGGGACTGCGGAAGTCGGAGAAGCTCTCGGCGGCCGCCGTCGAGACGCTCGCGATCGTCGCCTACCGCCAGCCGGTGACGAAGGCGGAGATCGAGGCGGTCCGGGGCGTCCAGGCCGGCCCGATCCTGCGGGGGCTCCTCGACCGCCGGCTCCTCAAGGTCGTCGGACGCGCGCCCGTCCCCGGCCGCCCGCTCCAGTACGGCACGACGAACGAGTTCCTCGACCGCTTCGGCTTGCGCGCGGTCGCCGAGCTGCCGCGGCCGGAGGACCTCGCCCGGGGGTAGGGGGAGCGCCCGCCGGTTCCCTTGTGACCCCTCGGCGGGGCCGCTAGACTCCCCCGGCTTCCCTCCCTCCGTCCCCGGGGATCCTCTCCCGCGATGGCAACCGAGGCCCTCCGCCGCTATCAGCGCCCGATCCTGATCGGGATCACCGTCTTCGTCCTCCTCACCTTCAGCATCACGGGGACGGTGATCAGTGCCTTCCGCGGGAAGGAGGCCCCCTGGATCGCGGCGTTCACGCTCCCCTCCGGGACGAGAGTCGAGATCGACCGGGCGACCTTCCAGGACTACGCGAGCGGCTGCTCCCTCACGGTCGGGCGTCTCCCCTTCCGCCGGTCGCGGATCGACGAGGAGGAGGTCTTCCGGTTCATCGTGCTCCACCGGCTCGCCCTCGAGGCGGGGCTCGACGTCTCCAAGGAGAGCGTCAACGAGTTCCTCCAGTCGTGGCCCCTCGGCATGGGGCTGCGCACGCGGGAGCGGTACGACGAGTTCCTCCATGCCTTCCGGATCCGGGCCCGGGCCTACGAGGAGTTCGTCCGCCGTTACCTCGTCGTCGACCGCTTCCTCGCGTTCGCGGCGGGCCTGTGGGCGATCCCCGGCCCCGCCGACATCGAGGCGGCGTGGAAGAAGGACCACGCGCGGAACACGCTCGAGGTCGTCTCCTTCCCCTCCGACGCGCGGACGGAGGAGGTCTCCCGCCTCCTCGCGACGGACGAGGAGCTCGACGCCTGGCGCAACGCCCTCCCCGACGCGGAGAAGAAGCGTTACGAGCGCGACGTCCGGACGAGCTTCGAGGGGGCGGCCCTTTCGCGCGCCGACCTCGCGACTCCCCCGGCGGGCCCGCTCGCCGACGCCCTCGCGGCGATCTCCGTCCCGGAGGACGAGCTCAAGAAGGTCTACGACGAGACGAAGTGGGACCGTTACCGCCGGGAGACCCCCGAGACGCGCCCCGAGACCTCTCCCGCGACGCAGCCCTCCTTCCTCCCCCTCGAGGAGGTCCGGGACCGGGTCCTCGCCGAGGCGCGGGTGAGGAGGCTCTTCGAGCGGGTCGCCGCCGAGGCGAGCGCGTCGGGCCACCCCCCGTTCGCCGAGATCGCGAAGAAGCTCGGCCTCGAGATCTTCGCCCACGCCGCCGTGACGCGGGAGGACCTCCAGGCACTCCCGCGCTTCACGGACGAGGTGGCGCGGGTCGCGATCCTCACCTCCCCGGTCGGGAAGATCCTCCCCGGCCCCTACTTCTCGGGGGAGTCGGTCTACCTGGTGCAGATCCTCGGGCGGGAGGACCCCGGCCAGGCCCCCGTCGCCGAGATCCGGGAGAAGCTCCTCGCCGACTGGAGGCAGGGGAAGGCGATCGAGTCCGCGGAGGCCGCCGCGAAGGCGTTGAAGGAAGCGGTCGAGAAGCGGACGGAGCCCGACGCATTCTCCCTCGAGGCGCTCGCGAAGGGGCTGACCCCGGTCCGGGTCGGGCCCCTGACGAGGGACTCCGCGCGCCTCCCCGACCACGCGAAGCTCCCCGACGGGCCGCAGAAGTTCCTCGAGGAGCGCTTCGACCTCTACGCCGACCTCGAGGTCGGCAAGCTCGGCGGCCCGGCACGCCAGGAGCCGGGGGAGCGGAAGGCGACCTTCCACGTGCTGCGCCTCGCCGAGAGGACCGAGCCCGACGCCGCCGGCATGCGGGCCTTCGAGTACCGGGCGGCGCGGGAGTCGGCGTGGCGGACGCGGGTGCAGGAGTTCTACGACAAGGTCGCGAGCTTCGAGGCCCTCAAGGAGCGGTTCTCCTTCCGGACCCACGCGGAGGAATCCCGCTCCGGGCCGTAGGGGCGCGGCCGGCGTTCCGCGGGGCCCTGCCCGGTCACTCTCCCCGCGGGAGGGAGAGAGGGCGGACGTCCCAGGTGCGGCCGTCCCGGGCCGTGACGAGGAGGGCGGGCCTCCCCCCGCGCTCGACGGTTTCGAACCGCAGGCCCGCGACCTCGCTCTCGATCGGCGTCGCCTCGATGCGCGCGAGCGTCCGCCCGTCGTGGCGGAAGCACTCGACCCTCTTCGTCTCGGCGTCGACGACGAGGAGCTCGCGGACGCCGATCCGGCCGTAGAAGGGGACCTTCTCGTAGGTCTCGTCGCCCGCGGACCTCACCTCGACCAGGAGATCGGGCCCGCCGGCGATCAGGACTCCCCTGTACCGGTCGAGCGAGCCGGGCAGGAGTACGGCGAGATCCGGCACCCGGTAATCGAGGAGCCCCCTGTCCGGGTCGGCCGTGTTCATCTCATGGAAGACGAGGCCCCCCTCGGGGTCGCGGACGGATTCCCGGAGGATCCCCGCGAGGGTCATGACGACCCTCTGGTGCTCTCCGTGCGGACCCGGGACCACGTGGAGGACCCCTTCCCAGACCTCGTCGCGGGCGTCCGCGCCGGTCCGGCTCCTCTCCCGCAGGAGCCACTCGATCGAGAGAGGGTCGAGGAGAACCGCGCGCGTGGGGCTCGGAGCGTCCACCGTGGCCATGACAGGCGACGCGACCATGTTACCCCCTTGAGAGAGCCGACGAGGTCGCCGCGATCGGGGGGGGAAACCGGGAAGGCCGGCCAGGGCCGACCCATCGGACTCGAACGGGCCGGGAGAGCCGCCTCCCGGGGAACCCCTCGCCCGGGAGGAGGCGGCCCTACCGTGGCGGACCGCCGTCCTTGCGCGCGAGGAGGGCGAGGGAATGCCCGGCGGGGAAGGAGATCCGCTTGAGCAGCGCCCCCTCCGAGGAGAAGACCGCCGCGAGGATCTCGTTCAGGAGGCGGGGCGTCCGGTAGGAGAGGTTCGTGACGTCCCCCTTCGGGGGGAGGAGGCGCTGCTTCGCCTTGAGGGCGAGCACGGCCGGGAGGATCGCGGGGAAGAGGAGCGCGTTCACGTAGGTCCCCTTGACGACGCGCAGGCCCGTCCCCTCGACCACGCGCCGCAGCCGGCGGAGGGTGTAGCGCCGGCGGTGGTGGGCGACGCGGTCGTTGTGCGCGTAGAGGAACTGATAGGCGGGTCCGGTGACGACGAGGAGGCCGCCGGGCTTCAGGCAGCGGACACACTCCTTCGCCGTCCCCGCGTCGTCGTCGCAGTGCTCGAGGACGTCGAAGAGGCAGACGGCGTCGAACGCCCGCTCCCGGAACGGGAGCGCGAGGGCGTCGGCGGCGATCGCCGCCCGGTAGCCCCGGGAGCGGGCAGCGGCGAGCCCCTCGACGGAGAGGTCGACCCCGACGACGCGGCCGAAGGGGGAGCAGACCTCTCCCATCCCCCCGTACCCGCACCCGAGGTCGAGGATCCACGGGTCGCGGGCCCGCGGGAGCGCCCGCCCCATCAGGGAGCGCAGGACGGCGCGGCGGCCCCGGAACCACCAGTGGGTCCGCTCGAGCTCGGCGAACTGGCGGTACGCGGTGGGGTCCACGGCTACCGGGGCCGGGCGACGACGATCATCTCGTCGAGGAGGTTGACGTACAGGGCGAGGCTCGAGCGGGCGAAGGGGGAGAGCAGCCGCGGGAGGAGGGAGGAGATCCGCCCGGAGCGCTCGACCGCGAAGGCGAGCGGGACGTACTTCCCCCCGAAGAAGGGGCGGTTCTCGACGACCTCGAAGCCCGCCTCCGCCAGGAGGCGCGCGATCGTGTGCGGGTCGAAGTGGTAGAGGTGCTCGGGCTGCTTGAAGTGCTGCCAGCGCCGCCCGAGGAGGCGGGCGGCGAGGGAGCGGATGTTCTGCGTCTCGAGGACGAGGAGGCCGGTGGGGCGCACGAGCCCGCGGGCCGCCTGGAGCGCCGAGCGCGGGTCGGGGAGGTGCTCGACGACGTCCCAGAAGGTCACGAGGTCGAAGGAGGCGGGGGGGAAGCCCGCCTCCTCGAGCGAGCCGACCCGGATCGAGTCGAGCCCGTAGCGCTCCCGCGCGAATCGCGCGACGAAGGGGGAGACCTCGACCCCGTGCACCTCCCACCCCGCCTCGGCGAGGACGCGCAGGAAGTAGCCCGCCGCGCACCCGACGTCGAGGGCGCGCCCCGGCCGCGGGGCGTGCCGGCGCACGAGACGGAGTCGGCGGCGGTAGGTCCGCAGGTAGTGGGGCTCGTCGCGGAGGTAGTCGGTGTAGCCGCGCTCCGCCGCGGCCGGGCTCCTCCAGTACGACTCCCCGTAGAGGGCGCGGAGCGCCTCCGGGTCCGGATGCGGGGTCGTGTAGACGAGGGAGCAGTCGGCGCAGCGCACGACTCTCCAGGGGGGGTCCTCGAAGAGGAGGCGCTGGCTCCGCCCCCCGCAGAGGTGGCAGGCGACCTCGGCGAGCGCGGCGGCCGCGGCCGGGGCGGGAAGGGCCTCCCCGGGCACGGCCTAGCCGAAGTACTCGTGGCCGGCGGCGATCTTGTGGTGGTCCATCTCCTCGCCCTGGAGCAGGGAACGCGCGATCTTGCGCCCCATGGCGATCGAGTGGTCCATGTTGTTGTAGCGGTAGAGCCCCTGCCGCCCCGTCGTCTGGAGGTTCGCGAACCCCTTCACGTAGTCGAGCCCCGCGCGGAGGTTCTCCCGGTAGTGGAGGTCGTAGACCGGGTAGGCGTAGCGCAGCTTCGTCAGGTGGAGCGGCTTCGCCTGGCCCGGCCGGAGGAGTCCGATCGTCTCGAGGTCCCGGATCGCGAGGGCGCCGGCCTCCTCGAGGGAGAGGTTCCAGATCGGGTCCTCGAACTTGCAGGTGATCTCCGCGCAGACGGCGGTGCGGTCGGGAGGGGCCGTGCGCTCGGAGAAGTTCTTGAACTCCGAGATCCGGTGGATCGTCAGGTGCTTCTCGGGGAGGTAGACCCAGTGGTCGGGGGAGACCTGGGGCTTCGCCACCTCGAGGTAGACGAAGACGATCCCGATGTAGCGCAGGCGCCCCATCGCCCCGAGGACCTCCGCGGGGGCGGCGGGGTCGAGCCGCTCGATCATCCGCGGCAGCGGGATCGTGGAGACGACGAAGTCGGGCCGCAGCGCCCGGATCTCCCCTCCCGCCTCCCGGTACGTGACCCCGGTCACCCGCCCCTCCTTGTGGAAGATCGCGTCGACGGGCGTGCCGAGGAGGAGCTTCGCCCCCATGCGGGCGAGGTGGCGCGCGTAGCTCTCCGCGATCGTCCCGACCCCCCCCTCCCGCGGGTAGCGGAACTCCGAGACGAGCGTGCGCGGGGCCTCCTTCGGGCGGAAGAGGGTCTTCTTGATCGTGTCCCCGAGGTTGAGGAGGGTGATCCGCTGGCTCGCCCAGTCCGCGGAGATCTCCCGGCACGACATCCCCCAGGCCTTCTCCGTGTACATCCCGAAGAACATCCGGTAGAGGGTCGCGCCGAAGCGCTTGAGGACCCAGTTCTCGAAGCAGTCGTCCGGGATCGGGCGGAAGCGGTTGCGGAACCGGATCGCGAGATAGTCGAAGACCGCCCGGCCGAGGACGTGCGGCGGGAGGTTGCGCAGCACGTTCGTCGCGACGAGGGGGTAGTGGAAGAAGCGCCTGCGCAGGTAGATCCGCGAGAGGCGATCGCGCGACGCCAGGTTCTCTGCGCCGACGACCTCCTCGAGGTGGGCCCACAGCCTCGGGTCCCGCGTGTGGAAGCGGTGGGGCCCGTGGTCGAGCGTGAAGGGCCCGACCTTCATCGAGTGCGCCATCCCCCCGGCCTGCGCCTCCTTCTCGAGGAGGGTCACCGCCGCGCCCGCTTTCGCGAGCTCGTAGGCGCAGGCGAGGCCGGCGAGGCCCCCTCCCAGGACGAGCGCTTGCATGGGGGATGATCGGAGGGGCGCCCCCCTTCCTGCCGACAGGGGCGCCCGCGCCGGAAGACGGGGTCGGGAAGGAGTATATCCCCCGCCCCCGAGGTCGGATTGACGCTCCCCGACGCGCGGGCTACCGTCCTTAGCCTTCAGCCCCCCGGCCGGGCCGGCCGATTCCCGCGGCGGGCCGCCCCCGCTCCGGAGCGAAGGTTCCTCCTCTCCCATGACCACGCGCGCGAAAGTCGCCGTCCTCCGCACCCGGCCCGAGACCGTCCTCGACGACTACGGGCGCCTGATTCGGCTCGCGGACTACGAGCGCTTCCTCCCGAAGGACCGGCGCACCTGCCTCAAGATCAACGTCTCCTGGCAGATCTGGTACCCCGGCTGCTCGACAACCCCCTGGCAGCTCGACGGCGTCTTGAAGGCGATGCTCGAGGACGGCTACCGCAAGGACCTCCTCTACGGCTGCCACAACCGCACCGTCGTCGTCGACGGGGAGATCGGCGAGGTCCTGAACAAGCAGCGGCCGGTCCTCGAGAAGTACGGGATCGAGACGGTCCACATCCAGCCGAAGAGGCTGCGCGACTTCCGGAAGATGATCGAGCGCGGGGATTGGGTCCGACACGAGTCGAAGGCGGACCTGCGAGTGATCCCGAAGACCTTCCCCGCCGGGCAGTTCATCCCGAAGCGGTTCTACGGGGAGAACATCCTCCACTTCCCGACGGTCAAGACCCACGTCCACACCGTGATGACGGGGGCGATGAAGAACGCCTTCGGGGCGCTTCTCCACCACGAGCGGCACTGGGCGCACGGCTGCATCCACGAGACCCTCGTCGACCTCCTCGCCGAGCAGAAGGAGATCTTCTCCGGGATCTTCGCCGTCATGGACGGGACGCTCACCGGCTCGGGGGCCGGACCCCGCACGATGGTGCCCCACGAGGGGGACGTCCTCCTCGCCTCGGGGGACCAGGTCGCGATCGACGCGATCGCGAGCAAGCTCATGGGGTTCGACCCGATGCAGATCAAGTTCATCCGCCTCGCCCACGAGCGGGGCCTCGGCGTGGGGGACCCGAGGGAGATCGAGCTCGTCGGGGACGACGTCTCGAAGGTGAACTTCGGCTTCACCGACGGGGACAACTTCGCCTCGCGCGGCCAGAAGGCGCTCTACCGGGGGATGCTGAAGCCCCTCGAGGGCCTCCTGATGAAGACCTGGCTCGTCCCCTGGTCCTACCTCGCCTCGCGCGCCTACCACGACTGGTACTGGTACAACGTCCACGGCCGGAAGTGGGTGAAGTGGGCCCTCGCGACGAAGTGGGGGAGGCTCTTCCAGTCCTACCCCTACCGCGGCGCGGCCACGACGCCGATGCCGAAGAGCCCCTCGGGGGCGGGCGCGCGCCGCTAGCCCCGCCGCTACCCCGCGGTATCTTCCCGGTTCCATCCCTCACCCACCCCGCCACGGGCGCCGCCACCGACGCCGCCACCGACGCCGATGGGGGCCCAGGAGAAGACCATGAGACTCATCGCTTGGATCGTCGCGGCGGGCGTCTTCGCCCCGGCCGCGCTCGCATTCCCGGCCCAGGAAGGCCAGGGAGAGAAGCAGCAGGAGAAGCCGGAGGCCAAGCCGGAGCGACCCGGCGAGGGGCGCGGCGTCGGGCCCGCCTTCGAGGCGAAGGACTACGAGGAGCTCGGCGCCTACTCCGACAGCCTCGCGGCGGCGGAGCTCGACGACGAGACGACCGGCGACCTCCTCGTGTCCGAGGTGCGCGGGAGGATGATGCGCGGCCGCGGGCGCGGCCCCGGCCCCGGCCCCGGAGCCGGACCCGGAGCCGGACCCGGCGACGCGCCCCCCGGTCCCGCCGGCGCCGCGAGGCCCGAGCCCCTCTCGACCTTCGTCAAGGCGAGGATCGCCGAGGGGAAGAAGGGGGCCGAGCTCGCCCAGCTCGTGAAGGCGGAGACCGAGAAGCGCCGCTCCGACATGTCGGGGGGCGGGGGCTACGGAGCGGGAGGCGGACGGAACCCGGAGCGCCAGAAGGCGATGCGCGAGGCGGTGACCGGGATCGTGAAGAAGCTCCGCACGGATAAGCTGAAGGGGAAGGCCTTCGCCGAGGCGTTCGTGAAGGAACAGCGGGCGCAGGCGGAGAAGATGCGCGAAGAGCGGTCGAAGGAGCGGGAGAAGGGGGAGACCCCCGAGAAGCCCCGCGACGGCGCCTAGGTCCGTCCCCTTCCGTCCACGATGCGAGCGGGCGCCCCCCCTCCCGCGTGCGGGGGCGCCCACTTCGCCGTCCGGGCTACTTCTTCGCCGGCTCGAACTCGAGGCAGACCGAGTTGATGCAGTGGCGCTTGCCGGTCGGCGCGGGGCCGTCGTCGAAGACGTGGCCGAGGTGACCGCCGCAGGCCGAGCACAGGACCTCGGTCCGCTTGGAGAAAAGGCTCCGGTCCTCCTCGTAGGCGAGGTTCTTCTCGTCCATCGGCCGGGTGAAGCTCGGCCAGCCCGTCCCCGAGTCGAACTTCGAGTCGGACTCGTAGAGCGGGGCGCCGCAGCCTGCGCACCGGTAGGTCCCCGCCTCGTGGTTGTCCCAGTACTTCCCCGTGAAGGCGCGCTCCGTCCCCTTCTTCCGGAGGACGGCGTACTGCTCGGGCGTCAGCGTCCGCTTCCACTCCTCCTCGGACTTCGTCACCTTCTTCTCCATGGTCGGATGCTCCGCGGGGGGCGGGGAGGCCTTCGGGTCGGGCGCGCCCGGACCCCGGGCGCAGCCGCTGAGGAGGATCGGAAAGAGGAGTCGTCTCATCTCCACGGGCTCCTTCGATGCGCCGGATCCTCCCCGATTTCAACCCGCGGCGGAGGAGAGGGTTCGAACCGGAGGTCAGGAACCGCTCCGCGACGCAGGGCGTGCCCCCTTCGCCGCGACTCGTCTTCGGATCCCTTGACGCCGCCGGGGACCCGTCGTCGTGGGGACGTCGGGGACGGAGTGAAACCTCGATCCCCGCTCTCGAAGCGTCAGGGTGTCCGGGCCGCTGGTCTCGCTCGGCTGGACCCCGATGACGCGGAAGCCGAGGGACCTTCCGGCCAGGGCGAGCGCCTCGTCGTGGGTCGCGAGGAGCACGTCCTCCCCCCCCTGTTCCTTCAGCGTCACCGCGGTCGCGACGTGGATCGCGTCCAGGGTTCCGAGGGGGGTCGGGAACGGCTGCGAGGCCCGGAGGAGGACGGGGCGCGTCACCCCGACGAGGTCGATCGCCTCCAGGATGCGGAAGCAGGCCTCCCGCCGCCGGGCCCAGTCCTCCGGAGGAGTTCCTTCGCGGAGGCGGATGCGGTCGAGCGTCCGGAAGCACTCGACCTCCAGGAGGGAGCTGGCGACTCCATGACGGATCCCGTCCCACTCGGACAGCCGGTCCGGCTGACCGAGGAGGACGCGGAGGACGACCGAGGCGTCCAGGTAGGTTCTCACCGCTCTCCCTGGCGCTCCTCGAGCAGGTATTCGACCACGTCCCGGCGGAGCCGGAGGGGCGGGGGGAGGGGGATCCGTCCGAGGGAGGGGTAGGTCCGGAGCGCGCGCCGGATCGCGAGCGGCTCCCCCGTGGGTTCGAAGGGGACGACGCGGGCGATGGGGGTTTCGCGGTCGAGGACGACCAGGCTGTCTCCTGCCCTCACGCGGCGCAGGTAGGCGCTCAGCTTCGCCTTGAGCTCCGCGATCCGGACCGTCTTCATGACCAAACAGTAGTCACATCAGGTCCCGTCGTCAATCCCCCCCGGTCCGCCCAGGGGTCCTCGCGGAGGAGGCGCTCACGCGATCCCGAGGCGCTTCCTCACGATCGTGCGGAACATCCTGAGCGCCGTCTTCGCCACCTTGGAGAAGGACTCCGAGTGCTTGGAGACCCCCCCGAGCCGCCGGTGGTAGTGCACGGGGATCTCGATCACGCGCAGACCGTGGCGGTAGGCCTCGCAGATCATCTCGGGGGAGAACTGGGGCCCGCGCTCCCGCAGCCCCCCGCGGATCTGGCCCCAGGTCTTGCGCCACAGCGCCCGGTACGTGCAACCGACGTCGGTCAGCCGCGGCTCGTGGGGGACGTACCAGAGGAGCTCGAGGATCTTCGCCATCACGACGTTGCCCCACCGCAGCGACCCGCCCATGTTCGCCCCCTGCTCGACCATCTGCCGGGTCGTGCGGGTCCCCATCACCATCGCGCAGTCGGGGAGGTAGACGAGGAGCTTCTCGAGGTCCCCCGCCTTGAAGGAGCCGTCCGCCTCGACGAGGACGAGCATGTCCCCGCTCGCGGCGTCGAGGCCGGCCCGCAGCGCGCAGCCGTAGCCGGGGGCGCTCTCCTTCACCACGCGCGCGCCCGCCTCGGCGGCGAGGGCCGCCGTCCGGTCGGTGCAGTTGTTGTCGACGACGAGGACCTCGTCGGGGAAGGGGCTCCCCTTGAAGTCGGCGACGACCGCGCCGATCGTCGCCTCCTCGTTGTAGGCGGGGACGACGACGGAGACCTTGCTGTCGCGGAACAAGGCTAGAAGGGGAGGGGGCCGCCGGGCGGGAGGAGCGGCTCGAGCGGGCAGTCCTGGCACCGGGGGCGGGCGCGGCAGTGGCGGTTGCCGACCGCGACGAGGAGGGCGTGGAGCTCCTGGGTCACGTAGAGGTCCTTTCGGATGCGGTCGAGGAAGAACCTGCGGGTGGTCTCGTAGTCGGCGCCGCGGGGGAGGAGGCCGTGACGGACGGCGACGCGGCGGGAGTAGAGGTCGGCGACGAACGTGCGCCGCCCGGCAGCGTAGTTGAGGATCGAGTCCGCCGTCTCCGGGCCGACGCCGCGGACGCCGAGGAGAGAGCGGCGCGCGCGCGCGAAGGGCTCGCGCGCGAGACTCCCGATCCGGCTCCCGAACCGGTCCTCGAACCATCCGACCGCCTCCCGCAGCCGGCGCGCCTTGAGGCGGAAGTAGCCCGACGGGCGCAGGAGGCGCTGGAGGCGGTCCGTGCGCATGCCGAGGACCGCGGCGGGGGAGAGGGCGCGCGCGCGGCGGAGGTTCCCGATCGCGCGCTCGACGTTCCTCCAGGCGGTGTTCTGGGTGAGGATCGCGCCGACGATCACCTCGAAGGGGCTCTCGGCGGGCCACCAGCGGCGGGGGCCGTAGCGCCCGTGGAGGGCGCCCCAGATCGCCTCGATCCGCGCGTCGCGCGAGGCGCGGGGACGCCGGCGGGGGGGCGGGACGCCGACGAAGGGAGCGCTCATGGCCGGCGCGCGAGGACCATCCAGGAGAGGCCCGCCGGGGAGGGGAGAACGCGCAGGCACGCCCGCTCGAGGGCGAGGAGGAGTCCGAGGGAGGCGTTGAGCGGCGCGGGGAGCTCGCGGACGTCGGAGCCGCCCCCGCGGCTGCGGAGACGCCGGCTGATCGCGACGTGGGGGACGAGGGGGAGGCCCCAGCCCGTC
>CBRGOK010000035.1:0-12989 GCA_967798035.1 uncultured bacterium | reverse complement strand
AGCACCCCGACGCTGGCCCGAACGGATGCCTCAGGCAGGTACCGGGTCGATGGCCTGACCCCCGGTCCGTACGTGCTGTACTCGGGAAGGCTCCCGGACGAGACCATCGTCGCCTTCCCGGCCCTCTCCGTCGAGGCGCCCCGAGACGACGCGGACATCGACATCGACTTCGCGCGACTCGCCTTTCGCGTGCGCACGGAGGCACGCGGCCTTCGGAACGCGATCGTCCAGGTCCAGCCCAAGGATGGACGCGGCGGGGGAGCGGGACTGAGGACGGACGACCAGGGAAAGTGCTCCGTCCTGGTGCCCCCCCGATCCACGCTTGCGGTCCGCGCCGAGCTGGAGGGTTATCAGGCGACGGCGCTCGACGTCGTCTCCCTCGGTCCCGGGGAGACGGTCTCGACCGAGATCGACCTCGTCCGCTCCGGATGCACCCTTCTCGTCGACCTGCGTGCAACCGACGGCCGGGCCATCCGGGAAGCCGGCTTCGCGCTCTTCTCCGACGATGCCGAGCGGCCCTCGCCCAACGTGGGCGCCAGCGCCGTGGGGTCCGGCGCTGGCGGCGGGATGCCGGGTCCCGGAGGCGTCCTTCCCGCGTTCGCCCGCGACGCGCGCAGCGAGACCGGATCCTTCGTGCTTCGGGACCTTCCTCCCGGATCCTTCCGCCTCATGATCGACGCCGAGGGCCCGTGGGGCGCTGCTGCGGCCTACTGGGTTCATTCCCCGGTCCGGGTCGACTTGGCTCCCGGCGGCGAGACCCGACGCACGGTCGAACTCGTCGAGGGGGGCCGGATCCGGATATCGGTGAAGAGCCCGCACGGCGACTTCCTTCCCGCCCACTGCCGGCTGCGCGAGAGCAGCGGCTGGGAGGTCCCGCTCCTGGTCGTCACGCGACAAGCCGATGGGAGTCGGAGCGCCCACCCCGAGATCCTCGGCGGCCTCGGGTTCCTCGGGGCGAGTGACCTCCTCCCGAACCTTCCCCCGGGCTCCTATGAGCTGGAGCTGTGGCTCGAGGGATACCGCAAGAAAGTGCAGCCGGTCTCGATCGAGCCGGGGAAGCTCGCCGAGGTTCAAGTGGTCCTCGAAGAAGGGTGAGCCTCCGGGGCCGCGTCCGGTCGCCTCGCGCTACCGTCGCGAGAGGGAAGCAGTCCTCGCCCCCGGTCGCCCTCCATCCCTCCCCCACTCGGCATCCTCAAGGGCAACGCGCCTTTCCCGCGCGCGAAGGCCGAACGGAGGCGGGTTTCGAGCGATCGAGGAATGGAGTCCATCCGCTCAGGATTCGGCGAATTTGGAGCGAGCGTCATCCGCCCTGCCTTCGGGGCGGGATCTGGTCCCGGCACAGGCCTCCCGTTCCACGAGGGCGTCGGCGAGAAGGACCGGATCCTGGGGCGCGACCGCGCGGACAGGCGCGGGCGCGCCCTGCGAGGTCGTGGCGCTTCCCGGCTCGGGGCGCGCTCACCGGCGCAAGGGCGCGATGACCTCGCGGAGGAACTGGGGCAGCGGGACCGCCTCGACGCCCTTCGCGAGCGGGAAGCGGTCCTCGCCCGCGGTCACGATCCATCCCTCCCCGCACTCGGCATCCTCGAGGGCGACGCGCGTCCCATTCGAGAGGGTCGGCGCGCTCGTGTGCTTGATCTCGATCCCGAGCCGGCGCTCGCCCATCGTCAGGACGAGGTCCAGCTCGACGCCCGTGTGCGTCCGGTAGAAGGCGGCGTCGGCGCGGCGAGGCGCGAGACCGAGGATCTGCTCGAGCGCAAAGCCCTCGAAGGAGGCGCCGAGGGCGGGCCTCGACAGGAGGTCGTCCTCGTCCGCGATGCCGAGGAGCGCATGAAGGATCCCGCTGTCGCGGACGTAAGTCTTCGGCGCCTTGATCAGCCGCTTCGAGACGTTGGCCGCGAGCGGCGGAAGCTGGCGCACGACGAAAAGGTCCGTGAGCAGGTCGAGGTAGGACCGCACCGTCGGGGCGCTGACGCCGAAGTTCTCGGCGAAGAGGCGGGCGTTCCAAAGCTGTCCGTGAACATGGGCGAGCATCGTCCAGAAACGACGGAGCTGCGTCGTCGGGATCCGGACCCCGAACTCCCGGATGTCCCGCTCGAGGAAGGTACGGAGGAAAGCCTCCCGCCACTCCGAAGACCTCTCCTCCGACGGCGCGTCGAACGAGCCCGGATAGCCCCCTCGGACCCACAGCCGCCGGCCGGCGTTCGCCGCGCGGGCCGCGCTCGGGGCGACCTCGGAGAGGAGGAGGCCGGAGAGTTCGACCGTCCGGATCCTCCCCGCAAGCGACTGCGAGGCCTGACGGAGGAGGTCGGAGGAGGCCGACCCGAGCACGAGGAACCGCCCGGGCCGGCGACCCCGATCGACGAGGGCGCGCAGCAGGGGGAAGATCTCGGGTGCGTTCTGGATCTCGTCGAGGACGACGAGGCGGTCGGCGTTGCGGGAGAGGAAACCCTGCGCGTCGGCGAGCTTGGCGAGGTCTCCGGGCAACTCGAGGTCGAGGTAGAGGGCTTTTCCCCCCCGGCGCCGGACGACCTCCTTCGCGAGCGTCGTCTTGCCCGTCTGCCGGCTCCCGACGAGAGCGGCGACGGGGAACGCGCGGAGCGTGTCCTCCAGTTCCTCCAGGCCGAGGCGCCGGTACATGGGTTGTAGTTTGAAAGGTAACCTTTCACATTACAACCCTTGATCTGGCTCGTTGGCGGTCCCCCGTCCGGGTCGCAGCCTCCCCGAAACGACGGCTGCAAGGGCGTCCGAATGGCGGCCTTCCGCGCGCCGGCGATCCGCCCGCGTCACTTCGGACCGCGCGGGTCCTCCGCCTCGGTTGGCCCCCGCTCGTCCGACTCGTCGAGCAGGCCGCGGACCCCGAGGAACTCGCGGATCCGCGGGTCTTCCGTCGACATCGCCGGGAGCCACGGTCCGATCCGCGTCCGCTCCCAGTAGGGCCCACCATGGAAGGGGCGCGTGAAGCGGTAGCGGTAGAGGTCGGCGCGGATGAACCGTGGCGGCGCCCCGGGGAAGGGGTCGTTCGCGAGGAGGGAGAGGGCGAGGCGGTCGTTGTGGAGGAGCTTCCAGACCAGGTGGACGAGCCAGGGGTGGCGGCCGGGCGTCGACATCGCCGCGAACCAGATCTGCCAGTCGACCCGGTAGTGGTAGGGGGAGACGATCGGGAGCGCGCGGTCCAGGTCGGTCGGCTTCGCCTTGAACTCGTAGGCTCGCCAGCGGGTCTCCGGCCCGATCGACTCCTCGTCGGTCCCCTCGAGGACGATCTCGTCCCTCTCCCGACCGACGCTTCCGAAGGCGCCGTACGTGTTGACGAGGTGGAGGGAGTTGAACGAGGTGTTCATGGCCTGGCGGGAGGAGAGCAGGTTGCGGATCGGCCAGTAGCTCAGGACGACGACGACGGCCGCGAGAAGGAGGGCGAGGATCCCCTGGAGCCTCGAAGGCCTCGCCTGCTCTTTCGCCCGGTCCGCCGCCGCCACGAGGCGTCGAGGGAGGAGCCGCCGCCAGACCCCGTCGTCGAGGCAGGCGAGGGCGGGCACGATCGTCAGGTAGTTCAGGAAGGAGAGATTGCCCGAGAGGATCAGGAGCAGCTGGAAGGCGAGGAAGAGGAAGCCGGCGACCCGGCGCGCCGCGAAGGGGCCGAACGCGAACCACGGCGCGACGAGCTCGACGAGGTGGTTCCAGAGGCACTCCGTCTTGTGGAACCACGGCGGCAGGAAGTGGAGGAGCCGCGAGAGCGGATTCGGGATCGGCTGCGTCTCGTAGTGGTAGAGGAGGCAGGTGAGGTCCCGCCAGCAGGGGTCGCCCCGAATCTTGATCAGCCCCGCCCCGAGCATGATCCGCACGATCAGCCACCGCAGGCACAGGATGACCGGGAGGGGAGGAGGTCGGCTCGGGAACGGCCGCGGGTCGAGGAGAGGGCAGAGGAAGATCGCGAGGAAGCCGGTCTCGAGGAGCTGGATCTCCCAGCCGTAGCCGTACCAGACCTGTCCGACGTGGACGAAGGAGAGGTAGAGGACCCAGAGCGCGGCGAGGACGAGGGCGTTCGCGAAGCCCGCGAGGAGGGGAACGGAGAGGCCGACGCCCACCCAGGCGAGGGTCTGGAGGGTCGCGTCCGAGGACGAGAACCAGAAGAGGCTCGGCAGATCTCCCCAGGCAGGACCGCCAGCTTGGTCCCGGACGGCCTCGAGGTAGCGGTGCGCGGGAAGGAGACCGCGGCTCCCGATCAGCGGCAGGACCTGGTTCGCGAGGGAGAGGAAGGCAAAGAGGTAGACGAGCCCGAGGAGGCGCAGGACGACGAAGCGCGTGAGCCAGTGCTCTCCCGCGTGCGGGGGCGCCGTCCTATGGCGCAACCATACGGGGCGGAGCTGGCGGTTAATCTGGGTCGGTGGAGGGGCTGCCGGTGTATTCCAATCCGCGCGGAGCGCGCCGACCGGGAGAAGAACGCGCGGAGCCACGCCGCGCCCTCGATTCCCCCCACGCGCTCGACCGGTCTCCCGAACGCGAGCTCGACGAGAGGACGGAAGAGCCGGTCGACGACGCGCGGAGGAACGAGGGTGCGCGAGAACCAGTCGTGGAGGGAAGTCCCGGCGGGGGGGATCGCCTTCCCGCGAACGATCCGGGCGAGGGCGCGCTGCGCGGCGAGCCGCTCGGCGGGGGAGAGGGCGCGGAAGCGCGAGAGGTCGGGGCCGAAGCGCATCGGGCCCGGAGGAGGAGCGGGGCGGATCCAGCAGGGGGCGCCGCGGCCGAGGCGGAACCAGATCCGGTCCGACCATTGGACGGCGTCGGCGAGGCCCACCTCCTCGAAGGCGGCCACGAGCTCGTCGAGCACGCCGAAGAGGACGAGCGCCGGGGGGCGCCGTCGGCGCCGCCGTCTCACCGGGCCGGGACGCGCTCGGGCCAGAGGTTTCGCGCGAGGGCGGCGGCGACGACCCTCGCCTTCTCGAGGCCCGAGAGCCGGACCCGGGGGCCGAAGACGCGGAAGTCGCGCCGCTCGAGGGCGCGGAGGATCCCGCGGTAGAAGCCGATCATCGCCCGCAGCGTCGTCCGTCCGGTCCGGTGGACGAGGGCCGGGAGCGCGCGCGCCTCCTCGTAGAAGGAGTGGGCGCGCGCCGCCTCGAACCGCATCAGGTCGGCAAACCGCCCGTTCCATTCCCCGCGGAGGACCTGCTCCTCGCTGCAGCCGAACCGGCGGAGGTCCTCCTGCGGGAGGTAGATCCGCCCCCGCCCGGCGTCCTCGGCGACGTCGCGCAGGATGTTCGTGAGCTGGAAGGCGAGGCCGCACGCCACGGCGGGGGCGCGCGTGCCCTCGCCGCGCGCGCCGAAGATCCGGACGCAGATCAGCCCCACGACGGAAGCGACGCGGTAGCAGTAGCCGCGCAGGTCCTCGAAGGTCGCGTACCGCCGGACGTCGAGGTCCATCTCGACCCCCTCGAGGAGGAGGCGGAAGTGGTCGGCGGGGATCTGGAACCGGCGCGCCGTCTCGAGGAGGGCGGGGAGGCTCGGGAACGAGGCCTCGTCCGCCCCGGGACGGAGCGCCTCCCGCCAGGCGAGGAGCGCCCGCCGCTTCTCCGCGACGGGACCCGACCCGTCGGCCACGTCGTCGAGCGCGCGCAGCGTCGCGTAGACGGCGCAGAGCGCGTCGCGCTTCGCCGGCGGCGAGAGGAGGAAGGTGGCGTAGAAGTTCCGTCCCTCCCGGCGGGCGACGGCCCGGCACCAGCGGAAGGAATCGGCGAGCGTCACCGTCCCGCCCTCCGAAGGCAGGCCCGGACCCAGGCCGCGGCGGCAACGCGCGCCTTCCAGAGGCGCCCGATCGGCGGGCGGCGAGCGAAGACGTCGAGGCCCACCGCCTCGATGCGCCGCAACAGGCCGAGCCCTCCGCGGACGAACGCCTCGACGCGCCAGGCGAGCGGGAACGGAACACGTCGGGCGAGGGGTCGACCCTCCTCGAGGAGGGCACGGGCCCGGCCGACCTCGAAGGCGAGGAGCGCGCGGAACGGAGCGTCCGCGCGGCGCGCCCGGAGCGCCTCCTCCGTCACGCCGAAGCGCTCCCGATCCTCGCGGGGGAGGTAGATCCTGCCGCGGTCGAGATCCGGCCCCACGTCCCGCCAGAAGTTCACGAGCGCGAGCCCCGTGCAGATCCGGTCCGAGAGCGCCTCGTTCTCGGCTCCGTGGGCGTCGAAGATCCGGAGCGCCATCCGCCCGGCGGGATTCGCGGCGAGCCGGCAGTAGGCGAGGAGATCCTCGTAGGTGGAGATCTCCCGTCGCCGGACGTCCGAACGAAGGCCCGCGAGGAGCTCGGCGAGATCCTTCCGCGGGATCGAGTGGGCGCGGACCGCCTCCGCGAGAGGCGCGAAGGGAGGGGAGGGGGATCCCCCGAGGGCCCGCTCGAGCTCGGCCTCGAGGAGATCGAGCCGGCGCAGGGCCTCCTCGGCGGCGGGCGTCTCGTCGACGGCGTCGTCGGCGAGGCGCGCGAAGGAGTAGAGGGCCGCGAGGTGTCGTGCCCGCGAACCGGAGAGGCGCGGGGATCCGTACCAGTAGAGGTCGCGGCTCCGGGTCGCGCCCTCCGCGGCCGCGTCCGGTCCCCGCTCCGAGACCGCCTTCACCGGCCCCCGCCCTCAGTAGCCGCGCGTCGCGGAGGCGGGCGCGGCCTTCTCCCCGCTCGCCTCGCGGACGATCCGCACCCCGGCGCTCGCCCCGATCCGGGTCGCCCCCGAACGGATCATCTTCATCGCCGTCTCGAGGTCGCGCACGCCTCCGGCCGCCTTCACGCCGACCCCCGGACCGACGACGCGGCGCATCAGCTCGACGTCCTCCGGGGTCGCGCCCCCGGAGGCGAACCCGGTCGAGGTCTTCACGAAGTCCGCGCCCGCCTCCTTCGCGAGGCGGCAGGCGCGGACCTTCTCCTCCTCGGAGAGGAGGCAGGTCTCGAGGATCACCTTCGTCGCCGCGCCGGCCTCGTGGCAGGCGGCAACCACCCCCTCGATGTCGCGGCGCACGAGGGCGTCGTCCCCCGACTTCAGCGCCCCGACGTTGATCACCATGTCGATCTCGCGCGCCCCCTCGGCGAGGCAGCGGCGCGCCTCGTAGGCCTTCTCGTCGGGGAACGTGGCGCCGAGGGGGAAGCCGACCACGGCGCAGACGAGGACGGGGGAGCCCCGGAGACTCTCCGCGCAGCGGCGGACGTGGACGGGATTCACGCAGACGGAGGCGAAGCCGTGCTGGCGCGCCTCGGCGCAGAGGCGGTCGATCTCCTCGTAGGTGGCGTCGGGCTTGAGGAGGGTGTGGTCGATGTATCGCGCCAGGTCCTTCGCCGTCCCGGGGAAGGCGACGTGCATCCCGATCCGATCGGCTCCGTGGGCGAGGATGTTCCCGAGCCGGTCGGGGCACATCTGCGTGCAGAAGGTCCGGCACTGGCAGGTGCTGCGGGGGTCGGTCGCCTGCGGCGCGACCTCCATCGAGAGCCGGGCGATCTCGGCGACGAGGCGCTCGAACTCTTCGCGGGTGAGCGTGAGGGAGTCCACGGAGAGGGCGGCTCAGCCCGGACGGACGGCCGACGGTCGGAGATAGGACCGCTCGATCTCGGCGATCTTGGCGACCCGGCGCGCGTGCCGCTCCCCGCCCGTCGCCGTCCCGAGGAACGCGGCGAGGATCTCCCTCGCCCGCGCCTCGTCGATCCCCCGCGAGGGGAGGCAGAGGACGTTCGCGAAGTTGTGCTCGCGGGCGTTGCGCGCCGTGGCGACGTCCGGGCACGGCGCCGCCCGGACGCCGGGGACCTTGTTCGCTGCGATCGCCGAGCCGACGCCCGCCCCGTCGACGAGGATCCCGACGGCGCAGTCGCCCCGGGCGACGGCCTCCGCGACGGGGCGCGCGAAGTCGGGATAGTCGACGGGCGCGTCCCCGGTCGTCCCGAGGTCGCGTACGGAGTAGCCGAGGCCCCCGAGGTGGGCGCGAAGGTCCTCCTTCATCCGGAAGCCGGCGTGGTCCGCGCCGAGAGCGATCCGCGATCCGGGAGGAACGGCCGGCGGCGGCGGGGCCGGCGCCGCCTTCTCGGGAGCCGAGCCCTCGGGCACGAGGGAGATCCTGCGGTCCGAGGCGAGGTCCCGGGCGAGCGGCGTCAGGACGGCTCCGTCCGGGACCCGAAAGGTGGAACCCGGCGCGAGCTCCCGCAGCGCGTCGGCCGTGACCAGCGGGCGGCTCCGCGCGGACGTCCATCCGGGAGCCGGGACGCCGGGCCGGGGCGAGGGCGGCGGCGGAGCGACGTTTCCTGTCCCCTCGCCTCCCGCGGGGAAGGTGCGCCGGGCCACCTCGCCGACCACCCGGCGGAGGATCTCCGCGCGCTGCGTCTCCGTGATCGCCATCCGACGGCCCTGGGGCGCGGATCATACGGGGGGCGAGGTCGGCGCGGGAACCGACCGAGGGCTCAGGCCCGCTTGCGCGTGTGTCCGGCGGCGGATCCGGTCCGGGTCCGGATGAGACGGCCCACGAGGCCTTCCAGGCGCTCGCGGATCTCCTCGGAGAGCGCGGTCTCGTTCGCCGTCGCGAACGCCTCCGGGGTGCAGTCCCACGCCCAGAGGACGTACCAGCCGAACTCCCCGCCGGCGTACATCGGTTCTCCCGTGCGGATGAAGGGCTCGTCGGGGCGGCGGCGGGGCCGGAGAAGCTCCACGCAGCGCTCGACCCACTCCTTGTCCCCCTGCCCGCTCACGCCCCAGACGAGGCGGTCGCGATATCCGGTGGCGTCGTACCCGAGGTAGACGCCCAGCTCGAGGCCCTGCCAGGGGGGATGCTCGAGCCCGAGGGCGGCGGTCAGGTCGAACCCGACCGAGGAGAATGAGGTGATCGTCTCGGGAATCCCCTCCGGCGCCAGGCTCCTGCGCGGGTTCGGCGAGTGCCCCCTCTTCCGGAACGCCTCGAGCACCCCCTTCTCGATCGCGGGGAAGAGGGCGTCCGTCGCCGCCCTGAGGTTCTCCCGCTCCTTCGCGAGGAGGGGGCTCGAGCCGAGCCCTCGCGCCAACATGCCCGTCAGGCGCGCCAGAATGCGCGCGTCCTGAGGTCCCCTCCCGACCGTCTCTTTGCGACCCGCCACGGATTACCTGGGAAGCTCTTCGGCGGCTCCTTTACACCACTCGACCCCCGTGTCCAAGAACAAGCCGGCCCCGCGCGCGGACCGTCCGATCCAAGTCTCTGCCGGATAAGCGCTCAAGGAGTGTTCTTCCAGGGCGTCCTCCCGCCGGACGGAAGGGACGCCCCTCGCGGGAGGAGGGAGGGGCGGGCCCTGGGGCCCGACCCGACGCTTCCTCCCACTGGATCCGCAAGCTGCAAGGTTCCCGGGGGTCGCCGGCGCCCCTTCCGCGGAGGGACCCGCCCCGTCTCGGCGGTTGACCGGAGCCGGAAACCCCTGACAAGATGGTCCGTTAAGGAGTTTGCCGTGGCCATCCACCCGACGGCGATCATCCATCCGGGCGCCGAGATCGCGCCGGACGTCGAGGTCGGGCCCTACTGCGTCATCGAGCCGGGGGCCAGAATCGGCTCCGGGACGACGCTCCAGGCGCACGTCTTCGTCGGCCGGGGGACCTCGATCGGAAAGGCGAACGAGGTCCACATCGGCGCCGTCCTCGGGAACATCCCGCAGGACAAGAAGTTCCGGGGGGAGCCGAGCCGCGTCGAAATCGGGAACCGGAACGTCTTCCGGGAGTACTGCCAGATCCATCGCGGCTCGACCGAGGGGAGCGCCACGCGGATCGGGGACGACAACCTCTTCATGGCGATGTGCCACGTCGCCCACGACTGCGTGATCGGCAACGGGGCGATCTTCGGCAGCTCGATCCTCCTCGCCGGGCACATCACCGTCGAGGACCGCGTCGTGATCTCGGGCCACGTCGCCATCCACCAGTTCACGACGATCGGGACCCTCGCGATGATCGGGGGCCTCTCGGCGGTGACACGGGACATCCCGCCCTTCCTCCTCGCCACGGGGCAGCGTCCCTGCCGGGTCTACGGCCCGAACACGGTCGGACTGCGGCGGGCGGGCCTCCCCCCGGAGCGGCGCTTCGCGATCCGGCGCGCCTACCGCCTCCTCTACCGGTCGAGCCTCACCGTGCCGGAGGCGCTCGGCCGCCTCGAGGACATCGGCTCGACCCCCGAGATCGCGCACATGATCGAGTTCATCCGCTCCTCCCGGCGCGGCATCGAAACGGCGGGCCCCGCCCGGCGGACGCGCGTCGAGTCCGCCTCCGACCCCGAGGTCACCGCCCGACCCGATCCCCTCCTTTAGAGGAGGGAGGCGGCCCCGCGCGGAGGAGCATGCGACGGCGCTCCGTTCTCCTCCTGCTTCCGATCCTCGCCTGCTCCCGGCGCGGTCCCGGGTGGGAGCCGGGGGCGGCTCGCGGCGCGAACCTCCTCCTCGTCACGGTCGACACCCTGCGCGCCGATCGGCTCGGGTTCTCGGGCCACCCGCGCGCCCGCACCCCCGTCCTGGATGAGTTGGCGGGCCGCGGGGTGCGTTTCGAGACGGCCCTCGCCCCGGCGCCGATCACCCTCCCGTCGCACGCGACGATCCTGACCGGGCTCGATCCTTCCCACCACGGGGTGCGCGACAACGGACTGTTCGCGCTCGGGGAGGACCGGGTGACCCTCGCGGAGCTCCTCGCCGGAGCGGGCTACGAGACGGGCGCGGTCGTCGGCGCGTTCGTCCTCGACGCCCGCTACGGCCTGGCGCAGGGCTTCGGCACCTACGACGACCGGATGGTCCCGGCCGCGGGGACGGGCGAGGCCATCGCGCAGCGCCCCGCGGTCCAGGTGACGGACGCCGCGCTCGGCTGGCTCGACGGGCGGACCGCCACGGGCCCGTTCTTCCTGTGGGTCCACTACTTCGACCCTCACATGCCCTACGAGCCGCCGCCTCCGTTCGGCGGATCGACGCCGGAGGAGCGCTACGACGGGGAGATCGCCTTCGTCGACTCCGAGCTCGGCCGGCTGCTCCGCGGCCTCGAGGTCCGCGGACTCGGGGAGTCGACCCTCCTCGCCTTCACGTCCGACCACGGGGAAGGGCTGGGCGAGCACGGCGAACGGACCCACTCCCTGCTCCTCTACGACTCGACGATGCGCGTCCCCCTCCTCTTCGTGCCGCCGGGGGCGCGCGGCCGAGGCCGGGTGATCGACGACCGGGCGGCGGGGGGGATCGACGTCCTTCCGACCGCCCTCGACCTGCTCGGCCTCCCCGTCCCGGGCGGCCTCGACGGGGAGAGCCTCGCCCGCCCGCCCCGCGATCCGGATCGCCCGCTCTACCTCGAGACCTTCGCGCCTCTCCACACCTGCGGGTGGAGCCCTCTCCACGCGCTGCGGCGACTGGGGGACAAGTTCATCGAGGCCCCGGTCCCCGAGTACTACGACCTCCGGTCGGACCCCTGGGAGACCCGGAACCTCCTCCCCCAGGCTCCCCCCTCCGCGCAGGCCCTGGCATCCCACCTCGCGCGCCGGATGAGGGAGGAGCCCCTCGTCGCGCAGCCCGCCGCCGGAAGGCCCCTCCCCCCCGAGGAGCGCGCCCGACTCGCCGCGCTCGGCTACTTCTCGCAGGCCCCTTCCTCCGCCCCGGCGGGGACCCGCCGCCCCGACCCCAAGGCGATGATGCCGGTCGTCGAGGACCTGATGCGCGCGCTCGGCCTCGTCAACGCGAAGAAGTTCGAGGAGGCGGAGCCGCTCCTCCTCGGGATCCTGGAGCGCTCCCCCGAGGATCCCTCCGCCCTCGACCAGCTCGCGCGGGTCCAGCGCGGACAGAAGCGGTTCGCGGACGCGGAGACGACCCTCCGGCGCCGGGTCGCGCTCCTCCCGACGGCGGACGCCTGGGTCGCCCTCGCCGAGGTCCATCTCGAGCTCCGGGTCTTCGACGCGTTCCTCGACGACATCCACGCGGCGCGCGCCCTCGAGCCGAGCCACGGAGGGATCCAGCTCGCGCTCGGGGACCGGCTCGCCCTCGAGGGGCGATTCGAGGAAGCGATCCACGCCTTCGAGGGGGCGATCGCCCTCGACCCTTCCCGCTTTGGCGCCGAGGCCCGCCGCAAGATCGGGCTCGCGCGGGAGCGCCTCGCTCCCGCCTCGCGACCCGACGGACGCTGACGAGACGGCCCCCGCGGCGGGCCCGCTCAGCCCGCGACGAACGAGGGGATCGCCGTCCGCAGCAGCTGCGTGAGGCGGTCGGCCACCTTCCGGCCCGACTCGAGGACCTCCTCGTGGGAGAGGGGGCGCCCCGACATCCCCGCCGCCAGGTTCGTGATCGCGGAGATCGCGGCGACCCGCAGTCCGCACTGCCGCGCGACGATCACCTCCGGGACGGTCGACATCCCGACCGCGTCGGCGCCCATCGTCCGCAGCATCCGGATCTCCGCGGGCGTCTCGTAGGAGGGTCCCGCCATCGCCGCGTAGACCCCGCGGCGGACCTCGAAGGAGCAGGCGTGCGCCGCCGCCCGGAGGGTCTCGATGAGGCCCGGGTCGTAGGCGCTCGTGAGGTCGACGAAGCGCGTCCCGAGGCGCTCGTCGTCGGGCCCCCGCAGCGGGTTCGCCCCGAGCAGGTTCAGGTGGTCGACGATGACCATCAGGTCCCCCGGCCGAAGGTCGGAGCGGATGCCGCCCGCCGCGTTCGTGAGGACGAGTGCCTTCGCGCCGAGCGCGGCGAGCACCCGGATCGGCAGGGTCGCGTCCTCGAGGGAGAGCCCCTCGTAGTAGTGCACCCGCCCCTCGAGGACGGCGAGCGCGACGCCCTCGCACCGTCCGAAGACGACCCGCCCGCCGTGGCCCTCCACCGCCGGGCGCGGGAAGTGGGGGACCTTGGCGTAGGGGACGGCCTTCTTCCCCTCGAGCGCCTCGGCGAACGCCCCGAGTCCCGAGCCGAGGACGACCCCGACCTTCGGCGTCTCCTTCGTCGCGTGCTTCAGCGCCGCGCCGGCGGCCCGCACGCGGGCGGGGAGGTCGAGCGCGGCCGGCACTAGACGAGGATC
>CBRGOK010000034.1:0-13026 GCA_967798035.1 uncultured bacterium | reverse complement strand
CTCGTCCGCGCGGGGGGCACCTGGGGGATCAGCCTCGAGGCCCCCCTCCTCGACGAGATCGAGGCCCTCCTCGGTCCCCGACGGATCCACCTGCGGGGCCCCGAGGGGTCCTGACCCCCCTCCCGCGGGCCCCTCCCGTGGATCGGGGCCTGCGGTCGATACAGGGCCAGCGCCATGGCCCTCCAGGGAGACCTCAAGGGGATCGACCTCGCCAACGTCCTCCAGGACGTCGGGAACAACGGCCTCACCGGGACCCTGGCGATCCGCGCGGGAGACCGCCGGCGGTCGTTCTGGCTCGAGAAGGGGGAGATCAAGCTCGTCGGGCTCGGGGCGGAGCAGGGTCCCTCCCCGCTGAACGGGCTCGTCGCGGCGGGTGTCGTCCCCCTCTCCCAGGCGCGCATCGCAGCCAAGGGGGACGCGCAGGTCCGCTCCCTCCTCCGCAAGAAGGCCGTCACCCGCGAGCAGGTCCGGGACGCCTACGTGCAGGAGATGCTCGAGCACCTGTGCGACGCCTTCCTGTGGAAGGAGGCGACCTTCGCCTTCGAGGAGGGCCAGCCCCACGAGGAGGCCTTCGACAAGACGCAGGTCGAGTACGGCGCGCGCCTCGCCGTCGGGCCCGCCGTCCTCGAGGCGCTGCGGCGCCTCGACGAGTGGGGCCAGATCTACAAGTCGATCCTGTCGGCGGAGGAGATCCTCGTCCCGCTCCCCGCCTCCCTCCCGAAGGACGCCGACCCCGCCCTCGCCCGGATCGCCTCCCTTCTCGACGGGGAGAGGCGCCTGCGCGACCTCGTCGAGGAGACGCGGCTCGGGGAGTTCGCGGTCTTCCGCGCCGCGGCGGCCCTCACGCGCTGCGGGGCGGCCCGTTCCCTCGGGGTCCCCGAGGCCCTCGAGCGCGCCCGCGCCGCCGCCGGGAAGAAGCAGCACGAGCGCTGCCTCAAGATGGCGCAGTTCGGGCTCGAGCGGGAGCCGGGGAACGCGGACCTCCGCGCCCTCGCCGCCGGCGCCCTCGAGGCGCTCGGCCGCCCGGAGGAGGCGGCCTCCGAGCTGCGGCGGGTCGCCGCCTCCCACCTCGAGCGCGGCGAGCGGCCCCGGGCCGTCGAGGCCTACCGGCGCCTGATCGCGCTCGCCCCGAACGACTCCTACGCGCGCGACCGCCTCTTCTCCCTCCTCCTCGACGACGGGAAGAAGGGAGGGGCGAAGGCGAGGGCCGAGGCGCTCGCCGAGGGCGAGGCGCTCGCGCTCGCCTACCGGAAGGCGGGCCTCCACGACCAGGCGCGCGAGATCGCGCGCCGGCTCCTCCAGACCTTCGGGGAGGACGACGAGCTCCTCGAGTCGGCGGCGGAGATGGCCCGGCGGCTCGGGGACCGCCAGGAGGGGGTGGCGCTCTACCGCCGCCTCTTCGACCGGGCGCTCGGCCGGGGCGACCGCGAGGCGGCGCTCCTCCACGGCCGCACGATCCTGCGCCTCGACCCCTCGGCGGAGGACGTCGCCCGGCGGCGCGAGGCGCTCGCGAGCGCGGAGCACCGGCGGATCCAGGGGCTTCGGCGGCGGTGGAAGCTCGGGGCGCTCGCCGCCGCCGGCCTCCTCCTCGTCGGCGCGCCCGCCGCCTACGAGACGAGCGCCTTCGTCCGCCTCTCGAAACTGCGGGCCGACACGATCACGCTCCTCCAGCGCCGCGACCTGCGGACCCTCCTCCAGCAGTACCGGGACTTCCTGCGGGTCTACGGCTGGACCTTCGCCTCGATCGGCGTGCGCCGCGAGCGCGGCGAGATCGAGTCCTCCTTCGTCGAGGAGGAGCTCGCCCGGATCCCGGAGGGGGAGGAGGGGCTCGCGGAGGCGATTGCCGGCGTCGAGGCCCTCTCCGCGAACATCCGCGGGAAGGAGGCGCTCGCCCGCGTGCAGGACTGCCTCCGCAGCCTGAAGGCGTCGGCGGAGACCGTGAAGGAGCGCTTCCTCCGGGAGGCGGAAGAGCTCGCCCGCTCCGGGCAATCCCCGCCCCTCGACCGGGTCGCGGCGATGGCCGACCCCCTCGCGCTCGAGGCGCTCGCGCGCCTGGCGGCCCACGACTCCCCTCCGCTTCGGAGGGCGGCCCTCGTGGCGCTCGCGCGGAACCGTTCCGAGGAGGCCCCCGAGATCCTCGTCCTCGCCCTTCCGGCGGAGAGCGACCCCAAGGCGCGCGCCGCCGCGTTCCAGGGGCTCCGGGAGCGGACGGGGGAGGACTTCGGGGAGGACGAGGACGCCTGGCTCGAGCGCTTCCGCCGCAAGCGCGCCCTCGACAAGCCCGAGCTCCCCCTTCCCCTCCACGCCTCGGTCCGCGCCGACCGGGCCCGAATCGCGCGGGGGGACCCCGTCGTCTTCCAGTGGAGGATCACGAACCTCGGGTCGGTCCCCCTCGCCTTCGCGCTCGCCTCGCAGTACGCGGTCCTCGACCCCTCGGGGACGCGCCTCCCCGGCTCCCGTGAGGCGGCCGACGAGCCGCGGCGGTTCGAGCTGCGGTCGGGGGAGTTCGTCGGGGGGGAGATCGTCCTCCCGGGGGCGACGGAGGGGATCGAGAACCCCGGCGTCTGCCTCCTCACCTTCGAGGCGCGGGTCTCCCTCGAGGGGGGCAAGGAGGCGCGCATCCCTGCGGCCGCCCGACGCCTCGAGGTGACGGCGCGGGAGTAGGCCCCTCCCCGGGAAGATCCGGCCCTCCCTCCCCGTCCAACCGCCCCGGCACGGCCCCGTGGGCGACCTCCCCGTTCTCCCCCCGCTCCTCGCCCTCTTCCTCCAACTCCCCGGCGACCCCGCCTGGCGCGACCCGGGAGCGCTGCGGACGATCGGCCTCCCCGCCCTCGGCGAGGAAGGGGATCCGCCCGCGAGGAGTGCCGGCCGGACCGTCTTCCTCCTCGGGACCTCCCTCGGCCCCTCCTGGCGCTCGACGGTCGACCTCCTCGCCCGCGAGCGGAGACCCGTCGCCATCGTCCCCTTCGCGTGGGACCGCCTGCGGGAGGCCTTCGCGTCCCTCGAGGGGCTCGCTCCCGAGTCGGTCCTCGTCTTCACCGATCCCCGCGACCTCGACGCGAACCGCCACTTCGACTTCCTCGAGCGCGCCGCGCGCCTCGACGCGGACCCGTTCGTCGACTTCGCGTTCGGCTACGTCACCGCCGCGACCCCCGAGGAGGCGCGCGCCTTCGTCGCCAACCTCCTGCGGGCCGACGCCCGGGGCGGGCCCCGGCGCATCCTCGAGTTCGCCCCCGGCGAGGCGAACGACTTCGAGGGGTTCTCCCGCGACCCGGTCGCGCGGGGCTTCGACCGCGCCCGCCTCTCCTACGCTTCCGTCCCCTGGCTCCTCCGGAAGGAGGGATCCCGGTTCGCCGGCTGCTCCGTCCTCCAGATCTTCGGCCACGGGAGTCCCGAGGGGATCTCGGGGGGTCCGACCGGCAGGGACCTCCGCGCCTCCGGGATCGACCTCTATCCCGCCGTCGCCTTCTGCGGCCCCTGCTACTGCGGCGTGACCCACCGCTGGTTCGATCCCGCGGGCGGGCGCGTCCGCGCCCGGACCGTCGAGCCTCTCGACGCCTTCTCTCTCGCCCTCATCGCCCGCGGGGCGACCGCGGCTTTCGCCGGCCTCGATCCGGACCGGGGGGAGAGCGCGCGCCAGGAACTCGAGACGCTCCTCTCCACGGGGGGCACGCTCGGCGAGGCGGCGAAGTCGACATGGGACGACGTCGTCCTCGGCTACCGGCGGGAGCCCTTCTCCCTCGTCCGGTACGAGGAGGGGCGGCCGCCTCCTCAGGAGGACGATCTCGACACGATGCTGACGGGGGGCGCCTGTCGGGCACTCCTCGGCGACCCGACCGTCCGGCCGTTCGAGAAGGCGGTCGAGGCCCCCTGGAAGACCCGCCTCGAGATCGGCCGAGGCTTCCTCGCCGTCCTCGCCGAGGCGGGCGAGAGGGTCGGTACCCGCTGGCCGGCCGTGAACGTCTACCACGCCGGCGGGGCCTGGACCCATCAGGTGCGCCTCACCGTCGAGCTCGACGACTGCGAGTCCCTCGGCCTCGGGGATCTCCGGGAGGTCTCCTTCGAGAAGGACGGCCGGCCCGGCCACGTCGCCTTCGCGACGGCGGGGATCGAGCGCCACCTCGGCCGCACCCTCCTCCACCTCCTCGCCGTCCTCCCTGAGGAAGGGCCCACTCGGACCCTCTCCGAGGGGAAGCGCTTCCGGGCGCGGTTCGTCCTCGAGCGCGCCGAACGGTGAGGAGGGGACGGGGTGCGGAGGGCGCCCCGGTGGATGCGGATCAGCGGGACGGACGGGTCTCGAGCTCCGGAAACCCGAGGATCCCTCCCTTCACGGCTCGGATCCCGAGGTCGGACTGGATTTCCCGGTTCCGGCGAGTCGCATCGGCGAGCTCGAAGATCTCCCGGGCGAGATCCTCCGGAACTTCCACTTCGACGACGAGGGGCCTGTCGCCCACGCTTTTCGCCTTGAGGGGAGGCGAAGCGCCTATCCGTTTCTCCATCGACCCGAAGAACGCGTTCATCCTCGGCCGGAGGAGCCGGCTGGCTTCGGGAGGGAGTCCGAGGTCGACCGGATTCCGCGTCCTCTCTGGGGAGAGCTCCGCCACCCAGACGACGTTGCACACGATCCCGAAGTCGGGGAAGTAGAGCTCGTCCATCTGCTCTCCTCCCTGGTGCGTGAACGTGAGAGCTCCCTCGAAGACCTCGACGCGGTAGCGCAGAGCGCGGACGGTCTTGCCGCCCGATCCTGAGATCGAGGGGCCGGCGCAGGCGGCGAGGCAGATCGCCGCGACCGCGAGAGTCCAGGATGCCGCGCGTCGGTTCATGTCGACCCCCCCGTCAAGGCCGGATCCCTCCGCCTTGCGCGAAGACAGGATAGGGCCGGACCCCGGCGTGGTTTCATCCCTGCGCCGCTTCCCCTACGATCGAGCCCGTCCGACCTTGGTCGAACTCCGACCCTTCCGCGGCCTGCGCTACGACCTCGCTCGAATCGGCGACGCGGGCCGCGTCCTCGCCCCACCCTTCGACGTCCTGTCTCCGAAGGACCAGGAGGCCCTCTACTCCGCCAGCCCGTTCAACGTCGTGCGGCTCGAGAAGCCGATCGCGGAGCCGGGGGACGGCGAGACCCGGAACGCCTACACCCGGGCCGCGGAGACGCTGCGCGACTGGCTCCGGGACGGGATCCTCCTCCGCGACGCGGGCGAGCGGCTCTTCCTCCACGAGCAGGACTTCGAGCACGGCGGACGCCGGTACTCCCGCCGATCCCTCCTGGCCCGGGTCCGCCTCGCCCTCGCCGAGAAGGGGGGGGTGCGCCCCCACGAGACGACGCTGGCGGCGCCGAAGGAGGATCGCCTCCGCCTCCTGCGCGCGCTCCACGTCCAGGTGAGCCCGATCTTCTCCCTCTACTCCGATTCGGACGGCGCGATCGCAGGGGTCCTCGACGCCTCGGCCGGGCCTCCCCTCCTCGAGGCGAAGGACCTCGCGGGACACCTCCATCGCCTCCGTTCCATCGACGGCGCGAGGGCGCACCACTCCGTCCTCGAGCTCTTCGGAGGGAAGACGCTCACGATCGCCGACGGACACCATCGCTACGAGACGGCGCGCGCCTACCGCGCGGAGAGGGAGGCGGTCTCGCCGACCGGGAAGAAGGAGGCTCCCGAGAACTTCGTCCTGATGGGACTCACCGCCGCGGAGGACGCCGGGCTCGTCGTCCTCCCCTTCCACCGGCTGGTGAAGCGGCCGACTCCGCCGGACCTCCTCGCACGGCTCGCGTCGCACTGGCGGGTCGCGCGGGAGAGCGCCCGGGTCCCCGCGGCGGAGTTCCTACCCGCCCTCGCCCCCCCGCGCGCGCGGAGCGGGTCGATCGGGTTCTATGACGGGCGAGCGCTCCGGATCCTGGAGCCGGCCGAGGTCGCGCCGCGCCTGGACGTCGATCGGCTCCACGCCGACCTCCTCGAGCCCCTCCTCGGGATCACGCCGGAGGAGGTCGCCCGCCGGGAGGCGATCGACTTCACGATGGACGCCGAGGCGGCGCTGCGGGCCGTCGAGGAGGGGCGCGCGACCCTCGCCTTCCTCCTCCACCCCACACCTTCGGGCGCGGTGGTCCAGGCCGCCGAGGCGGGGCGGACGATGCCGCCGAAGTCGACCGCCTTCTTCCCGAAGCTCCCGACGGGTCTCGTCCTCCACCCCCTCTTCGCGTAAGGGGGCGGCCGTCCCAACCGGGGGAACGCGACGACCTCGATTCCAGGGAACCTCCCTCGATTCCGCGACGTCCCAGCAGCGCGCTCGATCTGCACCAACCCCAAGGAGGACTCCGCGTGCGTCCGCTCCCTCTTCTCGCCGCTCTCGCCGCCCTCGCCTCGCCCGCGATCGCCCAGACCACCGGGGTCTGCGGGGCGAACGATCTGATGGTCAACGGGGCTCTCCCGGGAAGCACCTCCTGCGTCCCCTCGGGGCCGTGGGGCTCGACCCCGATCACGCTCAGCGTGGACGGCTCGCCGGCCGCCATCGCCACGATCTTCGTCATCAGCACGTGCCCCTGCTCCGCCGGCGCCTCCTGTCGCCTCCCCTCGGCCAGCACCTGCCCCCAGTCCATCCCGTTCACCGCGTGCGGGTCGACGACGAACCAGTCCCTCGACATCCTCTGCGTGCCGGGGTGCGTGTGCATCTTCCTTGCCGTGGCGAACGCCCCGGCTCCCGCCTGCCCCACGGGAGTGGGCCGGACGACGGCCACCCTCCCCCTCGGGCCGATCCCCGCCTCCATCGCCTCCGGCTTCGTGGTCTCCGTGCAGGCGGCGGTGTTCGAGACCCCGCCCGTCTGCGCGTCCCCCACCTGGGGGCTGGTGAAGACCCAGGCCTACGACATCTTCAAGTAGGGACGCTCTCCCGGCGGGCGCCGCGACCACGATCGCCGCGGACGCCTAGAGTCGGACGAGCCGCGCCGCGTTGATCCCCGGGATCCCCTGGACCTGGCGCAGCTGGTCCGGAGTGAGCGCCTCGTCGAGGACGAGGACCATGAGGGCCTGGCCGCGGGGAGCGTGACGGCCGACGTTCATGAACGAGACGTTGACGTCGAAGGACCCGAGGAGCGTGCCGACCGCGCCGATCCGGCCCGGGCGGTCCGTGTTCTCGCAGAAGAGGAGGGAGCCCGCCTCGAGGGGGACGTCGAAGGAGTAGTCCCCCACCGAGACGAGGCGGGGCCCGTCGGGGGCGAGCGTCCCGGCGGCGGAGGTCGCCCCCGCGGCGCTCCGGAGGCGGACCGTGACGAGGTTGTGGTAGGGCTCGGGGGCGGGGCCCCGGTCCTCGGAAATGCGCATCCCCCGCCGGCGGGCGACGAGGTCCGCGTTGACGACATTCACGCGCTCCTCGGTGACGCGCTCGAGGAGGCCCCGGATCACCCCGGCGCGGAGGACGCTCGTGTCGTGGGCCGCGATGTCCCCGGCGTATCCGATCGAGACCTCCCCGAGCTGTCCCGCGCGGAGCTGGCCCGCCACGAGGGCGACCTTGCGCGCGACCTCGACGTAGGGGCCGAGGACGGCGAGGCTCTCCGGAGGGAGGAGGGGCGCGTTGACGGCGTAGCGGGCCGGGCGCCCCTCGAGCACGGCGAGGACCTCCCGTGCGACCTCGACCGCCACCCGCTCCTGCGCCTCGACGGTCGAGGCGCCGAGGTGCGGGGTGAGGATGATCCGGTCGTGCCGGAAGGGGGAGGGGTCGCGCAGCGGCTCCTCCAGGAAGACGTCGAGCGCGGCGCCCGCGAGCCGGCCCTCGCTCACCGCCCGGACGAGGGCCGCCTCGTCGAGGAGCCCTCCGCGCGCGGTGTTCACCAGCCGGGCGCCCGGCTTCATCCGGCGAAGGCGCGCCTCGTCGAGGAGGTTGCGGGTCCCGTCGGTGAGGGGGACGTGGAGCGTCACGAAGTCGGCGCGGGCGAGGAGATCGTCGAGGGGGAGGAGCTCGACGCCGAGGACACGGGCGCGCTCCTCGGAGACGAAGGGGTCGTGGGCGAGGAGGTGGAGATCGAGGGCGCGGGCGCGGCGCGCGACCTCCGCCCCCACCTGGCCGAGGCCGACGAGGCCGAGCGTCTTGCCGGCGAGCTCGACCCCCTGGAGGCGCTTGCGGTCCCAGATCCCCTGCTTCAGGGAGGCGTCCGCCTGCGGGATGTTGCGCGCGAGGGCGAAGAGGAGCGCGATCGTGTGCTCGGCCGCGGAGACGGAGTTCCCGGCCGGGGCGTTGACGACGACGATCCCCCGCTCGGTCGCCGCCTCGACGTCGATGTTGTCGACGCCGGTCCCGGCGCGCCCGATCACCCGCAGGCGCGGGGCGGCGAGCAGCGCGTCGGCCCCGATCCGGGTCTCGCTGCGGACGACGACCCCCTCGACCTCGGCGAGGGCTCGGGCCAGGTCGGCGGACGCGAGCCCGGTCCGGACGTCGACCTCCGCTCCCTGCCGCAGGGCCTCGAGGCCCGGGGCCGCGATCGGGTCGCAGACGAGCACGCGGGGCGGCACGCCTACCCCTTCCGGGGGCCGAGGGAGGAGAGGACGGCGCGGAGGGCCTGGAGGACCTCGTCGATCTCCCCCTCCTCGACCCACCCGAGGTGGGCGATCCGGAAGACCTTCCCCTTGAGGGAGCCCTGGCCGCCGGCGAGGACGACGCCGTGCTCGGCGCTCAGACGGCGGCGAAGATCGGGGACCTCGATCCCGTCGGGGGCGCGGACCGCGGTCACGGAGTCGGAGGCGTGGGGCCCCTCGGCGAGGAGGCGCAGGCCGAGCGCCCGGACGCCGTCGCGGGTGCGCGCGCCGATCCGGCGGTGGCGCGCGAGGACCGCGTCGAGCCCCTCCCGCTCGATCCGATCGAGGGCGGTGGATAGGGAGAAGAGGACGGAGACCGCCGGGGTCCAGGGGGTCTGCCCCTTCGAGGCGAACTCGCGGGCGCGGCCGAAGTCGAAGTAGAAGCGCGGCATCCGCGCCCGCGCGTGCGCCTCCCAGGCGCGAGGGCCGACGGAGACCATCGCGAGGCCGGGGGGCGTCATCCACGCCTTCTGGGACGCGGTCGCAACGACGTCGAGGCCCCAGCCGTCCGTCTCGAGCGGCAGGGCGGCGAGCCCGCTCACCGAGTCGACGAGGAGGAGGGGTCCACGGGCGCGGACGATCTTGGCGATCGAGCGGACGTCGTTCGTGACTCCGGTCGCGGTCTCGGTGTGGGTGAGGAGGACGGCCCGGATCGAGGGATCGGCGGCGAGCGCGCGGTCGACCGAGGCCGGGTCGGCGGGGAGCCCCGGCTCGAAGGGGAGGCGGGTGAGCGCCGCCCCGTGGGCCTCGGCGATCTCGGCGAACCGGTCCCCGAACGGGCCGATCGTGACGGCGAGGACGCGGTCCCCCGGGGAGAGCGTGTTCACGACGGCCGCCTCGAGCGCCCCGGTCCCGGACGCGGTGAGGAGGAGGACCTCGTTCCGGGTCCGGAAGACCGCCTGGAGACGGGAGACGATCCGCCGGTGGAGGGAGACGAAGTCCTCCCCCCGGTGGTCGATCATCGGGGAGGCCCCCGCCGCGCGGACCTCCGGCGGGCAGGGGGTGGGGCCCGGGATCCGGAGGTTCACGGCGAGGGAGGGGCGGGCGGGCCCTCCCCGTTCCCGGGGAGCGGGCGGGCGAGGCGCCAGATCCCGTAGACGGCGGCGCCGAAGACGAGGAGGTAGAGGGCGACGCCGATCCAGTTCCGCGCGGTCCAGTGCGCGGGGCCGATCGGGCCGGGCGCCTGCGGCGGGAGGAGCAACCCTAGGAGGCCGCGGCCGCCGCCTTCTTCTCGGTCTTCTTCGCGGAGGCCTTCTCCTTGGCCCCCTTCTTCCCCTCCGGGGCCGGCTTCTCCTTCGGCGTGCGCTCGACGAGCTCGAAGATGGCGAGGCGGCCGTCGTCCCCGAGCCGCCGCTCCGGGAGGCGCACGATCCGGGTGTAGCCTCCCGGGCGAGCCTTGAACCGGGGCCCGAGCACGTCGAAGAGCTTGCGCACGGCGTCCAGGTCGCCGAGGAGGGAGATCGCCCGCCGGTAGCGGGGGAGGTCCTTCTCCTTCGCAAGGGTGATCATCCGCTCCGCGAAGGGGCGGAAGGCCTTCGCCTTCGGGACGGTCGTCACGATCCGCTCGTGCCGGAAGAGCGCGGCGACGAGGTTGCGCCGCGTCGCCTTCCGGTGCGCGGCGTTGCGCCCGAGCTTCCAGGTCCGCTTGCGGTGGCGCATGGGAGGTCCCTAGCGCGCCGCCGCGCCGAGCGCGAGGCCCTTCTCCTTGAGCTTCGCCTCGACCTCGCGGATGACCGTCGGCTGGAGGCCGGCGGCGGCGAGCTCCTCCTCGGTCTTCGAGGCGAGGTCGCGGACGGAGGCGAGCTTCGCCTCCTCGAGGGCCTTCTTCGCCCGCGCGGAGAACTCGAGCACGTCGACCGACGCGTCGAGGAAGGCCTCCATCTGCCGGGCCTGCTCTCCCGCCCGGGCCGCGAGGGACTCGAGCCCCTCGGCGAGGAGGGTCTGCTCGCGCGCTTCCGCGGTCTGGACGAAGGGGTTCAGGTGCTTGCGGTAGATCTTCGCCGCCTCGACGAGGGCCATCTCCGGGGTGACCGTCCCGTCCGTCCAGATCTCGAGGAGGAGGCGGTCGTAGTCCGTGCGCTTGGCGACGCGGGTCGCCTCGACGGCGTACTTCACCCGGTAGACGGGGGAGAAGATCGAGTCGACCGGGATGAGGCCGATCTCCTGCTCCTCGGGGGAGTTCTCCTCGGCCGTCACGTAGCCCCGCCCGCGCCGCGCGGAGAACGTCGCCTTGAAAGAGACGTCCTCCGTGAGCGTCGCGATCGAGAGGTCGCGGTTGACGATCTCCGTCCCGGCCGGGCACTGCACGTCGGCGGCCGTCACGATCCCCTTCCCCTTCTTGTCGACGGTCAGGGTCGCGGGCCCCTCCCCCTGCATCCGGATGCGCAGCCGCTTCACGGCGAGGAGGATGTCGGTGACGTCCTCGAGGACGCCCGGCAGGGTCGAGAACTCGTGGGAGACCCCCTCGATCCGGGCGCCGGTCACGGCCGTCCCCTCGATCGAGGAGAGGAGCACGCGCCGCAGTCCGTTCCCGATCGTCGTCCCGAAGCCGCGCTCGAACGGCTCGACGACGAACTTCCCGTAGTCGGGGCGGGCGCTCTCGCGGTCCTGACTGACGCGCGTGGGGAGCTCGAAGTCCTTCCAGCGAATCCGCATCGGTTTCCTCTCTCCCGGGGCCCTTGCGCCCCGCGGAGTCTCAGGGGCCTAGCGCGAACAGATCTCGACGATCAACTGTTCCTGGATCGGGTGCGGCACGTCCTCGCGCCGCGGGAGCGCGACGACGCTCCCCTTGAGACCCTCCCGGTCGACCTGGAGCCAGGCCGGCACGGGCTGGGCCTTGTTGACCTCGACGGCCTCCCGCACGACCTTCTGGATCGCCTCGCGCGCGCCGGGGGCGATCGAGTCCCCGACGCGGACGACGGCGCTCGGGGAGCGCATCCGCGAGCCGTTCACCGTGAAGTGGCCGTGGACGATCATCTGGCGGGCGTGGTTGCGGGAGAGGGCGAAGCCGCAGGCGAGCACGACGTTGTCGGCCCGCCGCTCGAGGAGGGCGAGGAGGTGCTCCCCCGTGTTCCCGGGGAGCCGCTCCGCCTCGGCGAAGACCCTCCGGAAGGGGGCCTCGAGCATCCCGTAGATGCGCTTCAACTTCTGCTTCTCGCGCAGCTGGATCCCGTACTCCGAGATCTTCCCCCTCCGGTAGGAGTGCGCGCCGGGCGGGTAGTCGCGGCGGGAGATCGCGCACTTGTCCGAGAAGCAGCGCTGCCCCTTGAGGAAGAGCTTCATCCCCTCGCGGCGGCAGAGCTTGCAGACCGCTTCGTGCGTTCGGGCCACGTCTCACACCCTCCGCCGCTTGCGCGGCCGGCAGCCGTTGTGCGGCAGGGGCGTCACATCCTCGATCGAGAGGACCCGCAGTCCCGAGGCCTGGAGCGCCCGGATCGCCGACTCGCGACCCGAGCCGGGGCCCTTGACGAGGACCTCGATCTCCCGCACCCCGTACTTGAGGGCGGAGGCCGCGCACTTCTCCGCCGCGCGCTGCGCGGCAAAGGGGGTCGACTTGCGCGAGCCCTTGTAGCCGATCGTCCCGGCCGAGTCCCAGCAGAGCGTGTGCCCCTCCGGGTCCGTCACCGTGATGATCGTGTTGTTGAACGTCGACTGGATGTGGGCGATCGCCCTCGCGACGCTGCGCTTGACCTTCTTCTTCCCTGCCACGTCGGCTCCTTCCTACTTCACGGCCTTCACCGACTTCTTGCCGGCGACGGTCTTGCGGGGGCCCTTGCGGGTCCGGGCGTTCGTCCGGGTGCGCTGTCCCCGGACGGGCAGCGAGCGGCGGTGGCGCGAGCCCCGGTAGCAACCGATGTCGCGGAGGCGGGTGACGTTCTGCGCGATCTGGCGGCGCAGCGACCCCTCGACGACGAAATTCTTCTCGATGTACGAGCCGATCCGGGCGAGGTCGTCCTCCGACAGGCTCTTCGCCCGCGCGGAGGGGGCGACCCCCGTCGCCTCGAGGACCCTGTCCGCCAGGGCCGCACCGACCCCGTAGAGGTAGCGCAGCGACACGTCGATGCGCTTCTCGCCCGGGATGTCGACGCCGCAGACTCGGGGCATGCCTACCTCCCCTGCCGCTGCTTGTGCCGCGGCTCCTTGCAGATCACGCGCACGACACCGGCGCGGCGCACGATCTTGCAGTGCTCGCAGATCCGACGAACGGAGGTCCGCACCTTCATGGTTCGAAACCCGGGGCCTAGCCCCGGTACACGATGCGCCCCTTCGTCAGGTCGTAGGGGCTCATCTCCACCGTGATCCGGTCCCCCGGGAGGATCCGGATGTAGTGCATCCGCATCCGCCCGGACACATGCGCGAGGATCTCGTGGCCGTTCTCGAGCGTGCACTTGAACCTCGCGTTCGGCAGCTTCTCCTTCACCGTGGCCTCGACGACGATCGGCTCTTCCTTCGCCATCGTCTCACG